>JBBRUM010000143.1:0-8591 GCA_038247815.1 Tepidisphaerales bacterium
GCCACCGACCGCGCCCACCGCATCGGCCAAACCCGCAAGGTTCAGGTCCACCAGTTCGTCTGCGTCGGCACCCTCGAAGAACGCATCGACAAGCTCCTCACCGACAAGCTGCTCCTCGCCGACCAAGTCGTCGGCAGCGGTGACGAATGGCTGACCAGCCTCTCCACCGACCAGCTCCGCCAATACCTCTCGCTGGGCCGCGACGCCGTCGGCGAGTTCTAGCCGCGCATTTCCCTCAATCCTGAGTTCTGATCCCTCAAACTTGATTCCCCATGCCACGACCCAACGACTTTCTACGCCCGCCCGACGACCTCCCCACCGACCCCGAGCGGTTCTTCCGTGGCCCGCCGCCGCTGCCCGTAGAGCACGTTGCCGTGGACCCCAATCCGCTCTCCGCTCTCGACCGGTTGGGTTCCTCGCCGCTGCCGAAGACGGGGTTCCCGTTCGTCGGGTTTTTGTCGGGAGTTTACGAGCACCTGTCGCAGGTGGCCAAGGGCGAGACGCCACCGTCGGAGTAGAAGCCCTCCCCTCTCCCCCCTGGCCAAAACTTTGCCCTTCCCTCACGGGCCCTTCCGCGCCACAATCCACTTCCCATGCCCCGCCTCCGCATTACCGTCGCCCTCGGCCCGCGTCAGCAGTCGTTCGACCTTGACGACCCGTTTCTCGACGTGGGTCGCCGGCCAGACTCGATGCTCGTGCTTCCCCTCGCGTTCGTCGCCGAGACGCACTTCACGCTCGAGGACACGGCGGCTGGGATTCTTCTCCGTCCGGCTTCGCCGACAACGGCTGTGATGCTCGGGGGCGCGCCGATTCCGTTGGCCGGAACGACGCTTTCCCCTGCCGACCCGTTCGAGCTGGAGATTCCCGCGCCCCTCGGCGCACCGCTTCGACTTCTGGCGTCGCCCTTGCCGGCGGAGTTCGTGGTGCGGCACCCGCCCGCCCTTCCCGACGCCCTTCCCAGCGCCCTTCCCGACGCCCTTCCCCACGGCCTTCTCAGCGGGTCAGTCACGAGCGCCGTCCCGGCTTCGCCTTCGCTCCACCACCCCATCTCCGCCGAGCCGCCAGCCGTTCCCGCCGCAACGCGGAGGCATGTTCCCGAAAAGCACTTCCCGTCCTCGGTCACCATCGCAGCTGCAGTGCTCCTCGGAGCCATCGCCCTCACCACCGCCATCGCGCTTTACCGGCCCTCTCCCCCGAAGTCCCCCGTCGCCGCCAAAACCGACACCCAAGCCGAAGACCTCCTCAACCTCGCCGCCTTGCGATTTTCCCTCGGAAACCTCCCCGCCGCACGAGACGCACTCACCGCCGCCACCCAAGCCGGAGTCACCGGCCCCATCGTCGAAGCCCTCGCCCTCGCACTCCGAAACGAAGAATCCCGCCTCGCCGCCGCACGGCCCACCGCCCCGATTCCGCCCACCGCCCCGATTCCGCCCCCCACTTCCCAACCCGCAACAGCCCCCGATACAACCCCCACCACCGCCCCTTCCACCCCGCCCGCCCGGCCGCCCTCCATTACACCCGAGCAACTCGAACAAAACCGCGCCGACGCCGCCGCCCGCGCACAACGCGACGCACAACTCCGCGCCGCACTCCAACAAGCCGAAACCGACGCCAAAGCGAGCATCGACCCCAAAGCCACCGAGTTCGGCCGCGCCGCCCTCACAGCCGCCAAGTCACACGTCACCAACCGCCTCGCCCCCGCCACACTCACCTTCCCCGACGACGCAGACACCCGCATCGTCGTCGTCTACGCCAACGGAACCTACACCGTCCGCGGATTCGTCGACCAGTGGAACCAAAACAGACAACCCCTCCGCCTCTTCTACCTCACCAAACTCCGCCCCACCGCCCTCAACACCTTCGAACAACTCTCCACCGACATCCTCCAATAACCCCAACCCCCCTTCCCCTTCCCCCCTCTCTGCCTCAGTACCTCAGTGCCTGAGTGCCTCTCCCCCCTCCCCTCACTCTCCCGGTATGTAACTCACCACACCCTCAAACGGCGAGCTCGCCGTCGCGTACCGCTTCTTCCCCATCCGCCCGGCTTCATACGCCAATCGCCCCGCCTCCAGCCCCCACTTCATCGCAGCCGCCATCTTCACCGGGTCCTTCGCGTGCGCGATCCCCGTGTTCAGCAGCACGCCGTCCGCCCCAAGTTCCATCGCCACCGTCACATCGCTGGCCGTGCCCACCCCCGCGTCAACGATCACCGGGTACTTCGGGTCCCCCTCTTTCAGCAGCTCCATGCACAGCGACACGTTCAGCGGATTCAGCACCCCCTGCCCGCTTCCGATCGGGCTGCCCGCCGGCATGACGCTCGCCGCCCCCGCCTCCTTGATCCGCACAGCCGCCCGCGGGTCGTCGCTGCTGTAGGCCAGAACCGTAAACCCCTCCTTCACCAGCTCCCTCGTGGCTTCGATCGTCCCGACCGGGTCTGGCAGGAGCGTCTTTTTATCTCCCAGCACCTCGAGCTTCACCCACCCCGCCCCCGCGTTTTTCTGCTTCTCCAGCAGTTCCCGCCCGAGTAGGGCCACGCGGATGGCGTCCTCGGCTGTGAAGCATCCCGCCGTGTTGGGTAAGATCACGTACTTCGACAAATCGAGGTAATCCAGCAGCGACCTCCCCGCCGCATCCACCAGCCGCTCCCGGCGCACCGCCACCGTCACCACTTGGCATCCCGACGCCGCCAACGCCGCCTGCATCACCTCATACGAGGAATACTTCCCCGTCCCCACAAACAACCGACTCGAAACCGAAAACGCCCCGATCCGAAATAGCTCGCTCATGCACGGATTGTACGGGGCCACACCGGCCCTCTCACCCTCCCCCCACAAACGTCACGATCTCCACCACATCCCCCTCCTTTAGCTCCCGCTCGTACCCCCCCACCGCGCTCCGCACCAGCCGCCGGTTCACCTCCACCGCCACCTTCTCCACGTTCATCCCCTTCCCCTCCACCACCCCCCGCACCGTCACCCCCACCCCCCACTGCTCCTCCACACCATTGACCACAACCTTCATCCCAAAACTCCTTGTCTTTCTCTTCCCCTCACTGCCTCAGTGCCTCTCGCCCCCTTTCCCTCACTTCTTCTCCCCCCTAATCGCCTCCCTGAACACCCCCCTCACCGCCTCCCGCTTCACATTCAGCCCGCCGTCGTTCTCCAGTGTCAGGGTATACAGCACTTCCTTCCTCACGGGCTCCCACACGCCTTGGCCCATGACGGCGCGGACGCCTTCTTTTTTTCGCGCGGCTTCGTCGTAGGCGAGTTCCCAGAACCGCCGCCAGAGTCCCATTTCAAACTCCGTCACCTTCGGATCCGCCCCGCGGTACACAGCCGGGATCTCCCCGGGCTTGTCGATCGGCTCGCCGGCTTCGGGGGCGGTGGCGTCGCCGTAGATGCGGGTGAACAGCCCGAGGCTGGCCCCCCGGAGCGCGTCGCCCTTGCCCACCAGCCCGTCCTCGAACTTGACCACCATCGCGTCGACGTGGGCGTTTTCGCCGCGGACGACAAACCGCTTGGGGGGCAGGGCGGTTCCGTCGCGGCTGTACTCGACGAATAGCAGTGTGCTGGTTTTAACGCCCCCGACCATTTCCTGGTCGGTGACAAGGATCTCGGCTACGCGGCGCTCGCCGCCGAGGCGGCCCACGACTTCCTCGAGGATGCGTTTCTCCTCCTCGAGCTTGGCGATGCGGTACGAACTGCTCACCTGCGTGTAGTACGTCCACACCCCCACCGTCCCAGCCAGCACCACGGCGGTGAGAAACCCGAGCTTGATCGTTCCCTTCACCATCTCGCACTCCTTTGCGTCATCGCGGCCCGCGCGGGGACGTACCCGGTTCCTCGCCGCGCATTCCACTGGGCAGCGGAATCGCCGGGCGCGACGGCATGGGCGGCGGTTTGGGGCGCGACAAGTCCGGGTTGGTCCAAAGTCGCTCGAGTGTCGCGGCGTCGGAGGGCAGGATCACGATCTTAGCAACCTCGTTCACCGACCCGAGATATTCCCCAGCTCTGGTCATGTAGTGCGTGGTGATCGCCCCTTCGATGCCCACGCGATCGGTCACGGGCACGGCTCTCACCCGCTTGCCCCCGATCTCCACCTCCTTCTCCGCCAGCACGTCCAGATACCGCATCATCACCGAGCGACTCTCGGCGATGTAGCTGGCGAAGAGGTACTTCTTCGGTTCCCCCAGCGGAACAAGCCTGGGCAGCAGATGCCCCAGCGCCTGCGGCAGGTACCACGGCGGGAGGTCCACCTCGATCGCCGCGCTCAGCCCGGAGTATGACACCGTCAGCCTGTAATCCTCGGTCTCCCGCACCGCAGGCTGACGCTCGTCCTTCCCGTCGCCGGAGAGTTCGCCCTTGGCGAGTTGACGACGCACGCTCAGCGAACTCGCCCCCACCTCCGTGCTCGACCGAGTCTTTGCGTCCACCGTGACCTTCGCCACGTTGCTCCACTCCTCAAACCGCCGGTCAGCCGCGACGAACATGAAGCTCTCCGCGTCCACCTGCTGCCCCTCCCCCGGCGTCGTGCGACTCCGCACCCCGATCAGCACGCCCTTCTTCCCCCCACGCTCCGACTCCTCCTCCACGATGTAGCTGTAACCAATGTCCTTCCCGTTCTGAATCAGTCGCATCCACCGCTCGGGGGCCACCGCCTTCCGAAGACGCTCCTCCGTCCAGTTCAAAAGCAGCGCCCGCGTCGCAAACAGCCGCTGGTTCTGCGCCTCGCGCACGTCCGAACGATCCAGCAGCTTCACAGAGTCCACCACCGCGGTGAACGTCGCCACCGCCGTCCTCTCCGCAGCCGACGCCTCCTCCGAACCCGTACCGGGCTTGGAACCCGGCGAGTCCAACTCCACCACGTAGTACAACGTCTCGGAAAACTGGATCAGCGCCTGCTGCGCCAACCTCGGCCCCTTCGTCCCCTGCTGATACCGCACCGCAATCAGCCCAGTGTCCGGCACGCCACGCGTACCCACGTTGGTCACCTCGCTCTTGAGCACCTCAGCCGAGCCCGGCTCCTTGAGCTTCTCCACCGACAACTCCAGCAGCCCCGGCGCCTGCCCCTTGGTCGTCAGCGCCATCGGCTTGCTGAACCGCAGCCGAGAGACGCGCATTGTCCAGTTGCGCTGGTCGTCGGCGAACTGCACGATCTCGTCCGGGCTGCCGGCGCGGTCGATCCGCTTACTCCCAAGCGGTGGCCGCACTGAAATCCCCGACAGCGCATTCTCGAACGCCGGCCCGAGAGGCAACGCCCCCTCGTCCACCACCTCCCCACCCGTCACCCCCGGCACCTGGGCAAACCCCGCAAGCTCTCCCCACGGCACAACCGCCCCCACCGCCAGCACCACCGCCATCATCCGCACCGCAGCAATCTTCATACATCTCCAATTCTTGGGTTGACCCTCAGTATATCGGCTCCCCCCCCACCGCCCCACCACCCCACCGCCCTATCACCCCCGGCCCGCCTGACACCTCAACGGCCCCTACCCCCTGCTTTCACATCTGAACATCTCACATCCCAATTCTGACCACCTCCCCTATCCTCACTCCCGTGCCCGACACATATCTCATTCTTGGCGCAGGAATCTCCGGCCTGACCGTCGCCCGGCGACTCACCCACGCCGGTCACACCGTCTCGGTCATCGACAAGTCCCGCGGCCCCGGCGGTCGAATGTCCACACGCCGCGCCGGAGAACTCCGGTTCGACCACGGCGCACAGTACTTCACAGCCCGTTCGCCCGAGTTCCAATCCCAAGTTAACACTTGGCTAGCCGAGGACGTCGTCCGGCCTTGGACCGCGAGGTTCGCTGACATTACCTGCGGCGTTGCCACCCCCCATCCGGTTTCGTACCCCCGGTACATCCCGGTTCCCTCGATGTCGGCACTCTGCAGGCACCTCGCCACGGGGCTAAACGTCACCTACTTGCTCCGCGCCACGTCGGCCAGTCGAACGCCCACCGGCTGGTCCGTCGCCACCCACTCCGAAGACGGCTCGCACACCCACCCCACCCTGACCGCCTCCCGGTTGGTCGTCGCCGTTCCGGATGACCAAGCCCGCACGCTGCTGACACCCCATCTGACTTTTGCGTCTTCGATCACGGACCCTTGCTACGCGGCGATGGTGACCTTCCCCACACCGCTGAACGCCCTCCTCGACGCGGCGTGGGTCCACCAGTCGCCCCTGGCGTGGATCGCCCGTGAAAACGCCAAGCCCAGCCGCCCCGATGACCCCACCCTCGGCGAGTCGTGGGTCCTGCACGCCTCGCCCGAGTGGTCGCGACAGAACCTGGAACTGACTCCCGAGCAGGTAGCCCCCAAACTTCTCGCCGCCCTCGCAGCCGCACTCCCCGAAGTCGCACTTCCCACCCCCACCCACCTCGCCGCCCACCGCTGGCGCTATTCCCAAACCTCTTCCCCCGTTGGAATCCCGTTCGCGGCCACGCCCGACAGGTCCCTCTCCGCCTGCGGCGATTACTTCCTCGGTGGAAAGATCGAGTCAGCGTTTCAGTCAGCCAGCGCACTGGCGACTCACCTTGTTTAGACAATGCCACTTGATTGAGACATTTGCTCGCCACGGCGCAACGTTCGTCACACAGCTACGTCACATTGCACCCTTTCGCCCCTTTGGTGTCTTCGAATCTCAATGTCTTCTATTCGCACATTTGATAATTTCGAAACCTCGAGGTGTTGAAGTCAACATCTCTTTCTTGTCTGCGACCGCCAATTTGGGTTCCGACGTCCGACGCATTCGCCGGACGCCGCCGTCGCCCGTTCGCGTTTCAACAGTTTCCCAAAAGGAAGCCATGTTTCCGATCGCATCCGTTCGCCGCGCAGGCGCCGTCGCCCTCGCAGCCGTCGCATCTCTCACGTTCGTTCATTCCTAGTTCCCACTTAGCTGATCCTCCGCTTCGTCAAACCTCGCAGCCGTCGGTTCTCTCGCGTTCGTTGACTCGAGTTCGGCCCAGACCGCCTTTGGCGTCAACGCGGGCGGCACGTTGTTTTCGTTCGACGTCGACAGCCCCACCGTGGTGAGCACGATCGGGAATCTCGGACTCGCGTTCCGGACGTTTTGTGAACGCGGCGATGAGGCCACCTCCATGACAGAGCTGCTGGAAAACATGGGCATTCAGAAGGGAAGCTTTCAGGCTTCCTGCGAAAGCAAACGTGAGATCTTTCTGAAGTCGCTTCGCACCTACTTCTTCAAGCGTGTTGCGGGATTTGAGGTGCTCAAGAGCGCGGCGTCTCCGTCGGGGGCGTTGCGGGAGCACCTGCGGTTTGTGTCGGATGAGGTGTGCGCCCCGCAGGGAGACTGCGGCTGTTTCGCGGTGAAGATTGCCGTGGAGCTGGCCTACTGGGATGGCGTGGTTTGGGAGATTGTTGACTTCGCGTTTTCGTCGCACGAGCGGATCTAGGCCCACCTGCTCGGCGCCGCGGTGGAAAAGGGCGAGCTGCCGGGGGCGTTCGATGTGGAGAGAACGGCACGGTTGCGGTCGCTGTCGCTGTTGGTGCTGGGGAGGCGGGTGCTGTCGCGGTCGTCGATGCCGCGCTCGGCGATCGAATCGGCCCGGGACCATGCACTGTCGGTCATCGAGCCGATTCCGGGCAGGGCAAAAACTAACCGAAACAATTGGACTTCTCCTTGTCGCCGTCGGGCGCTCAATGAGGTCACTCTTTTCCTTTCAGGGAGCAGGTCATGAGTCGCACCCATCACACCGCGCTTGTCACCGGGGCCAAACGGGGCATTGGCAAGGCGTTCGTCGAAGCCCTGCCTGCCCACGGCGCAAAGCGCGTTTACGCGGCAGCCCGCAACGTTGGCGACCTTTCGGCGATCATGGGGCTGGCCCCGGGTCGCGTGGTGGCCGTCGCGCTGGACATCACCCGGCCCGAGCAGGTGAAGGCCGCAACCGAGGTGGCAAAGGACGTCAACCTGCTGATCAACAACGCGGGCGTGCTCACCGGCGGCGGACGGCTTTAGCTTTCGAGGAAAACCTCCGCCGGGACTTGGAGGTGAACTACTTCGGGCTGATCGGCGTGACGCGGGGGTTTGCCCCGGTGATCGTGCGCAACGGCGGCGGTTCGGTGGCGAACCTGTTGTCGGTGGTGTCGCTGGCGAGCATGCCGCCGGCTGGGGGGTACAGCGCGTCGAAGGCCGCGGCGTGGTCGGCGACGTTGTCGCTGCGGTCGGACTTGGCGAAGCAGAACGTACGGGTGTTGGCGGTGTTCCCCAGCCCGATCGACATTAAAATGTCCAAGGCGTTCGAGTTCGCCAAGTCGCCCGCGATTGACGTGGCCGACGAAGTGCTGGCGGGGATCACGGCGGACACGGAAGACAATTTCCCCCACCCGATGTCCGAGCAGGTGTGCGTTGCGTCGAACGGGAATCACAAGGCGATCGAGAAGCAGTTCGCCTCGATGTAGCAGGGTCGGCCTACGGCGGGCGTTACTGCGCCACGCGCACAGCCGAGGCGACGCGGGAGACGAGCTCGGCGACGGTTTCACTCGGGGCGACATTGCCGAGGCGGGCGGCGAGGGTTTCGGGGGACATGCCACAGCCCCACTCGCGGAGAAAAATCTCGCAGAACTCGA
>JBBRUM010000144.1:0-8546 GCA_038247815.1 Tepidisphaerales bacterium
GAACGCGCACACGCACGCCAAGTCCTCGAGGCGCTCCCCCAAGCCGTCATCGTCACCGACCCCTTCGACGACGTCGTCCTCGTCAGCACCGCCGCCGCCAAGCTCTTCGGACTGCCCGACGGGAAACGTCACTTCGGACACGTTCTGGGTCTCGTCGGCGATCCCGTCCTCGTCGAACTCGTCTCCCAAACCCGCTCACTCCACTCCCGAGGCGCCAGTCGAACCACGCGCCGTGTCGTCGAAACCCGCCTCGGTCGAAGAACCTTCGACATCACCCTCCTCTGCCTCTGCGATCAGGACGACGGACGACCCAGCCCCTGGGGCGCCGCCGTCATCCTCGCGGAAACCGACGTACCCGCCCTGCGACAGGCTGCCGAACTTACCGCCGCCGTCGCACACGAACTCCGAACACCCCTCTCATCCGTCCACGCCTACACCGAAATGCTGCTCGACGGCGACGCACGCGACGAATCCACCCGCCGTGAGTTCCTCCGCATCGTCGCCTCGGAAACACAACGTCTCACACGACTCGTCGAAAACATGCAACTTCTCGCACGCGTCGAACTCGGCGAGGGTGTCGAGCTCCACGCCGTCGTCGACGCAGTCGCCGTCGTCCGAAACGCCGCCGACGTCGTCGCACCCCAAGCCGTCGCGGCCGGTGTAACCCTCGAACTCCCCCCGCCCGCAACCCCCGAATACCCACCCCACATTCGCGGAGACGCCGACCTCCTCATCCAAGCCGCGATCAACGTCCTGGCCAACGCCGTCAAGTACACCCCCCGCGGTGGACGCGTCCGCCTCGAAATCTCAACCTCCCCCGACACCGTCACCGTCCTGGTCCATGACTCCGGGATCGGAATCCACCCGGGCGAGCTCCCCCGCGTCTTCGACAAGTTCTTCCGGTCCGCCCACAGCCGCGTCGTAGCGCCCGGTAGCGGCCTCGGCCTCGCACTGGTCCGCCAGATCGTCGAGTCCGTCCACGCCGGACGCGTCACCCTCCAAAGCCAACCCGGTGTCGGAACCACCGTCCGAATCGAACTCCCCAGGTCCTCCGCAGAACTCGGCTCGGACCCAGCCGCCACACAAGGGGGGAACCGTGCTGGGTAAAAAAATCCTCGTCGTCGACGACGAAGACCACATCCGACGCGTCGTCGAGTTCAAACTCAGCGCAGCCGGTTACCGCGTCTCCACCGCCCCCGACGCCGAATCAGCCCTCGTCGCCGCCAAGCTCGACCGCCCCGACCTCCTCATCACCGACCTCCAAATGCCCGGCGCCTCCGGCCTCGACCTCTGCCGATCCCTCGAATCCGAAACACCCGCAGGGGCACCCATCCCCGCACTCCTGCTCACCGCCCGCAACCACGAACTCCGCGACACCTCGGCACACCCCTCCAACCTCAAACGCGTCATCTCCAAACCCTTCAGCCCGCGCAACCTCGTGCAGGTCGTCCGCGAAACTCTCGGGGAGGCCGTTTGACCAACCAGCGCACCCCCGAACAACGGCCAGCTCACACCTCCGTTGACATCGGCGTTGTCGCGGCGCTCGAAGGCACCGCGGAACGCTTCCGCCCGGCCGGGATCTTCCTCGCCGTCGTCGACCCCTCCGGCCGCGTCCTCGCCCACGACGAATGCCACCCCCCCGAGCTGCGAACTTCCGCCCTCGAGCTGCTTCGCTGGCTAGCCTTCGCCGATGTCGCCGAGGGTGAGGAGTCGCGGTCGGTCGACGAAGCGCTGACGTGGACCTGGTTCACAGTCCCCGGCTTGGCCGGTCGCCGGGTCGTCGCAGTTGCCCTCTGTTCGGGCAAGTTCGGATTGATCGCTCCCCTCGTTCCCGCCCTTCGAGGCACGTTCGAGGACCTCCTCGCCTCCTTCCGCGCCACCGCCAACCTCGACGGCATCACCGCCCAACTCGCCAACTCTTACGAGGAACTCTCCCTTCTTTACCAGGTGTCCGGAGGAATGCGGGTCAACCGCGACCCCGAGGAGTTTTTCCGCGGACTTTGCGGCGATGTCCAATCCGTGCTGTCCACCCGCGCCGTCGGCGTCGCCCTACGCACCGGCAGGGGGCTGCAAAGTCGCCTCGTCGTCACCGGCGAGCTCGACCTCGACCCGCCCAGGCTCTCCCGTTTCGTCGACGAAATGTTCGAGGACCTCATCGACCGCTCCAACGCCGGCGGTTCCGGCCCCGCCGGGGTCGCCGTCGTCGCCAACGACCTCCTTTGCGTTCCCGGGCTGCAATGGTTATCGCCCCATATCCGGCAGTTGCTCGCGGTCCCCCTTGTCCGCGGCGGGCAGGTGCTCGGGTTCGTCTTCGCCGTCGACCGCGCGTCGGGGGACTTCGACTCGGTTGACGCAAAACTGCTCTCGTCTGTTGCCAGTGTGTCCGCCATCTTCGTCGAAAACGTGCTGCTCTACGACGATGTCCATGGCTTGCTCATGGGCCTGCTCCACTCCCTGACCAGCGCCGTGGACGCCAAGGATTCATATACTTGCGGTCATTCCGAACGCGTCGCCCTGATCGCGCGCGAACTCTCCCTGGCCGCAGGTTTCGAAGAATCCGAAGCCGAGCGGGTGTACATCGCCGGGCTACTCCACGACGTCGGGAAGATCGGGGTTCCCGAATCGGTGTTGCAGAAATGTGGGCGGTTGTCACCGGCTGAGTTTCTACAAATGAAGCAGCATCCGGAAGTCGGTGCCCGCATCCTCGCCGACGTCCGGCAGGTTCAGGACATCATTCCCGGTGTGCTTTATCACCACGAACGGTACGACGGCAAGGGGTATCCGTCGGGGCTGGCGGGAACGGAGATTCCGATTTTGGGGCGGCTCATTTGCTTGGCGGACTCCTTGGATGCGATGACCTCGAATCGCACTTACCGGCGCGGCATGCCGATTCAACAGGCGCTCGAGGAGATTGTTCGGTGTTCCGGGCAACAGTTTGACCCCGATCTTGCCAAGACTTTGCTGTCCGTCGGGTCTGACAGGCTGTTGACGCTTCTGGAGAGTCACCGGACTCAGAAAGCGCGTGACATTGAGCAAGGGATGCGACACGCCCGCGCGGCATAGGCGTTTTGCTTCACAAATGCGGGTTTGCGGTGCTATGCTTGCCCTCGCGTCGGCAGCGTAGCTCAGTTGGTAGAGCAGGGGATTCATAAGCCCCGGGTCACAGGTTCGAGTCCTGTCGCTGCCATACCGTTGATCTGTTTAACCCCTCGAAGAGAGGGGTTTTTTGTTGGCGTGAGGCGGAGCTTGGAAGGCGGAGGGTGGCGGTGTCGCAGAATCGATCCATCTGTCGATGTGAATTACCGTGCCTCATCAGGGAATTGGTTGATTTTTGCCTTGTTTAGTCTGAAGAGGGTGCGCGAAATACGGCACCCCGGTTGTTTGAAATGAGAGTAGGAAGTCTCGCCTACACAGAGTGGCCCCTCGACACTTGCGGACACCGGCGTGCGTCAGTCGAGGTTACCGATGGTGGTGATCGCGATGGGGCAGGCCCTGATGTCGTTCAACGTGTAGGCGATTCCGATTTCGCCGAGCGGGATGGTGAAGAGTGTTGACACGCCTCCCACGACGATTGGGACGGCGATGGTGATGTGCTCGGTGGGTGTGTCGGGGTTTGTGATGCTTGGGACGAAGCTCGGGTAGCGATTCGGGTCGAGGATCTTTTTCCGGGTGGCGACGGGTCTGTTTTTGGCGGCGATAGTACTCGATGGTGCGGAGTCCGCGGGCTGAGGTCATGCTCGCGGCGCAGGCGCTGGCGGGGGGTGTGGGTACGCCGCGTGGGGTGACGCAGAACCTGGCGGCGGCGGTGGGTACGGCGATGGTGAGGGCGATTGTGGCGGGGCTGCTGAGTTCGCTTAGTGTGGTCGGCGCGGCGTCGCATTCGGTGATCTCGGCGGAGCTGAAGGCTCAGAAGGACTCAACGAATTTGAACTTTATCCGGGACTCGCAGGTGGAGGGGCGGCTGGGGGCAGTTACGGCGACGTCGGAGGAGCTCACGGAGGCGCTAATTATCAACGTTGGGCGCGGGCAGGGGCACTGAAGGTTGGGTTTCTGCTGATGTCGGGGCTGGCGCTGTTGGCGATTGTTCCGTGCAGCTGGCTGCCGGATTAGCGCCCCGGAGAGATTCCGTCGGACGACAAGAAGAAGGCGGAGATTTTGCCGCGCAGGAGCATGCCATACCGCCGCCTTGGCTGCGTTACCGCCGCAGGGCGGAACGGCCGCGATGGTTCCGGCGGACTCGCGCGGGATCGCGCCCAACCTTGGCCTAGCCGAGGTAATCCCTGCGGTGCCAGCGGCGGGAGAAATGGCGACCATCGAAGCGCGGTCGCCGCCCCGGGTTGGACAGTGTGTCAGCGTGGATGTCGCATCTGGCGGAGTTGGCGAAGGCGGTTGAGGAGGGGTTCTCGAACGGGTTTGACGGGGCCGTGGGGCGTGCGCGTGCTGAAGGTGCCGATGATTTTCCGCCGGTCGGCGGAGTGGTTGATCGGCTTGGTGATGGGGTCCGGGCCGGTCACGAATGGTTGGACGTGGACCATGCTCTGGCTGGTCAAACCCCGACCGGCTGGAACGCCCGCCGTCGCGACGCTCGGCGCGTTTGGTTGCACCGGTTTTTGGGGCGGTTGAGGGCGTGATGCTGTTGCCGGGGGGTGGGGCGGAGCGTCCGGGGAACCCCGACATGGCGGTGTGGGGGCGGTCGGAGCGCGGCAGGGGATATGGGGACATGCGTTGGCGTCGTGGTGTCGCGGGGGCGGAGGGCGGTGCGTCGACACGCAACCTAGTTGGTACGCGGCCGGCGGCGGGGGGTGAGGAGGGGGAGGGCGGCGATGAGAAGGGCGAGGGTGGCGGGTTCGGGAATGGCGGTCGCCGACCACGCCAGGGCGAAGGACGTGGGGGCGGCGACACCGAACTCGGCGCCGTCGAAGTTGACGCGGAGGGCGTAAGTGCCGGGGGTGTCGAGAAGCGGTAGGTAAAGGTGTTCGACGTTGTTGCGGAGGGTGTCGGACCGGGCGACGAGTTGCTCGCCGGCGGGGGTGAGAAGGAGCAGGTCGAGGGAGAGGTCGACGAGGGCGGTGATATTGCCTTGGTCGGCGAGGTCGTCGTAGGTGGCGTCGAGGAACCAGGTGAGTGTGGCGGTGAGGGTGGTGTCGGGGGTGAGGCCGCCGGCGAGGAGGTAGGTGGCGGCGGGGGCGGCGGGGGAGACGACGTCGAAGTCCCAGCCGGTGGGTTGGACGGTGGCGGCGTGGTCGGTGAGGACGACGCCGGTTGTGCCGTAGGTGAACTGGGAGAAGGCGCGGGCGATGTTGAGGCGGCCAGCGCCGGCGGCGTAGTCGACGGCTTGGGTGGTGAGCGAGATGTTGGAGGTGGTGATTTGGGCGTTGGACCAGCCGGGGGTCTTGTCGGCTGAGTTCATGAGGATGGCGCGGACGGTGCGGGAGTCGACGGGTGAGCGGTCGGCGGGGGTGACGAAGCGGTCGTATGCTGTGTCGACGAGGAGGGCGGCTGCGGCGGCGACGGTGGGGCTGGCGTAGCTGGTTCCGGATCGCGCGCCGAAGTACCAGTTGGGGACGGTTCCCGCGCCGTTGTACCCGGCGACGGTATAGTCCCTGCCGGGGGCGACGAGGGAGATGGCGGCGCGGGTGAGGGTTTGCGACTGGCCGAGGAAGATGACCGACGTGGGCGAGACGGAGGAGAAGCCAGCGACGCGGTCGTAGGTGGGGGAGATTTCGGGCGGGGTGAGGGATTCGAGGGCGCCGACGGTGATGACGTTGAGGGCGACGCCGGGGGGCCCGAACTGGTTCTCGCGGGGTCCGGAGTTGCCGGCTGCGGCGACGACGACCGTGCCGGTGCGACGGACGAGGCCCTCCATTTGCTCGACGATGGGGTCGTAGCCGGTGTACGTTCCGATGCGGCCCCAGGAGGAGTTGATCACATCGGCCCGGACGGTTTGGGTGCCGCCTTGAGGGACGAAGCCCCGCATCGCGGCGTCGTAGGTGCGGCCGACCGAAGGGCCGTCGAAGGCGATGGAGAGCTCGCGGAGCTTGTTGACGGTTCCGGCGAAGACGGTTGCCCCCGGAGCGAGGCCTTGGCGGTGGGTGCGGGTGCCCCGGCCGGCGATGATCTGTGTGACGCCGGTGGCGTGGTCTTGAACGGAGGTTTGCGCGCCGGCGTAAAGGGGCATGAGGCCGACGTGGCCGAGTGTCTCGTGGCCCAGCCACGGCTGACCGCCCTCGATGTTGGCGACGGTGGCGCGGGCGCCGGTGTAACCGGCCGAGTAGAAGGCGTCCGCCCCGAGGTAGGCGGCGAGGTTGGCGCCGGAGGCGCTGGGGCCAGCGGTCGAGGAATTGAGGATGATGGCATGGGCGGGGGAGGTCGCGGCGAGGAGGACGGAGAGGGCGAGGATGGGGCGGTGGGATGGCATCAAAAAACTGCGATGGGGGCCGGGTGGAGGCAAACGATCCGCTGGGCGACGCGCGGGTGCTTGGGAGGAGTTTACACCGTGGGAGGCGGCGCGGTCGGGCGGGGAGTTTCTGGGGGCGGTGATTCGGGGGGCTGGGGGCGTTAAACTGGCGACATGATCTACAGGGTTGAGGTGTGTGGGAAAGACGGGGGAGATGGGGAAGCTGTCCGGGCGGCGGCGCTGGAGGCGGGGGTGGTCGCGGACACCGTGACCGCCAAGCGGGTGTTTTTCATCGATTCCCCCGACGACTTTGATACCGTGCGTCATCGGGCGCTGCCACTGCTAGCCGATTCGGTGGTCGAAACGGGCGAGCTGCTCACGCCGAAGCAGATGACGGCGGTCGGGCATGTCGAGGGCTTGCTGGAGATTCACCTCAAGCCGGGGGTGATGGACCCGGTGGCTTCCAGTACGGAGGTGGCGCTGCGGCAGGCGGGGTTGGTGGTGGCGGCGGTGAGGACGGGGAGGGCGTACCGGTTCAGCCCGGCTCCGACAGCGGCGCAGTTGACGCAGTTGGGCTCGCGGGTGCTGGGGAACTCGGTGATCGAAGCCGTGCACCTCTCGCCGTTTCTGCCGACGAGTTTTCCGACGCCGCGGGTGGCGCCGTTCGAGCTGAGGCACGTGGCGATGCGCGAGCTGTCGGACGAAAAGCTCACGGAGCTCTCGCGGAACGGGCACCTGTTCTTGAACCTCACCGAGATGAAGGCGATTCAGGCGTATTTCCGCGAGCAGAAGCGCGACCCGACGGACGTCGAGCTCGAGACGTTGGCGCAGACGTGGTCGGAGCATTGCGTGCACAAGACGCTCAAGTCGGCTGTGAATGTGAAGTCGCCGGACGGGGATCGGAGCTATACGAACCTGATCAAGCAGACGATTTTCGCCAGCACGCAGGAGCTGATCGAGTCTGGCAAGAGGGACTTTTGCCTGTCGGTGTTCAAGGACAACGCGGGGGTGATCGCGTTTGACGAGACGGACGCGGTGTGCTTCAAGGTCGAGACCCACAACCGGCCGAGCGCGATCGACCCGTACGGCGGCGCGGCGACGGGCGCCGGCGGGTGCATCCGCGACGTACTCGGGACGGGGCTGGGGGCCAAGCCGATCGCCAACACGGACATTTTCTGCGTCGCCCACCCGAACCACTGGGCGATGGGAGCTGGCGGCGGCGGGGGGGGCAAGGCGCTGCCGCCGGGTGTGCTCCACCCCAAGCGGACGCTGACGCAGGTGGTGGCGGGCGTGCGGGACTATGGCAATCGGATGGGGATTCCGACGGTGAACGGCGCGGTTTATTTCGACGACAGGTATGTGGCCAATCCGCTCGTTTTTTGCGGGTGTTTGGGGCTGATTCCGCGCGGGCGGATCGAGAAGGCGGCCATGCCGGGCGACGCAATTGTTGTGGTGGGCGGGCGGACGGGTCGCGACGGGATCCACGGGGCGACGTTCTCGTCGGCTGAGCTGACGAGCACGCACGCCGACGAGTTTTCGCACGCGGTGCAGATCGGCAACGCGATCACCCAGAAGTCGATGATGGACGTGGTGCTCCAAGCCGCCGATCGAGGGCTGTTCTCGGCGATCACGGACTGCGGAGCCGGGGGGCTGTCGTCGGCGTGCGGGGAGATGGGCGAGAAGCTCGGCGCGGAGGTGCACCTTGACCGCGTGCCGCTGAAGTACGCGGGGCTGAAGTACGACGAGATCTGGATATCCGAAGCGCAGGAGCGGATGGTTCTGGCGGTGCCGCAGGGGAACGTGGCGGCGCTGCTCGAGCTGGCCAAGTCTGAAGACGTCGAAGCCACAGTCATCGGGCACTTCGGCACGGAGGGCAGGCAGCTTCTGCTGTACTTCAACAAGACGCAGGTGGGGCGGATGGAGATGGCGTTCGTGCACGACGGGATCCCCATGCCGACGCGTAATGCGGTTGTGAGGGCGACCCAGCCGGCGGGCTCCGCGCCGCCCATGGGCTGGTGGGGCGGTGCAACGGCGGCGGGAACAACGATGGACCGCCTGCTGTGGCTGCTCGGACAACCGAACATCGCATCGAAGCATTTCATTATCCGGCAGTACGACCACGAGGTGCAGGGGATGTCGGTGGTCAAGC
>JBBRUM010000145.1:0-8462 GCA_038247815.1 Tepidisphaerales bacterium
ATGCTGTCAGCGACAACGGTGTCCACCGGAAGCTTGAGCTTGCTCCCGGCCTTTTTGATCAGTTCGCCGGCGAGTGCGACCTTGTCGGGTTCGACGAGGCTGCCGCCGACGGTTTTGCCTTGTGCGAGGAAGAAGGTGTACGCCATGGCCCCGCCGATGAGGAGGGTGTCGGCTTTGTCGAGGAGTTGTTCGATGACTTGGATTTTGTCGGAGACTTTGGCCCCGCCGAGGATGGCGACGAACGGGCGTTCAGGGGTGGTGACGGCTTCGCCGAGGTACTTGAGTTCTTTTTCGATGAGGAATCCGATGACGCGGGGTTTTCCGGCCATGGCTTGGGGGACGCCGAAGGTGCTGGCGTGTTCGCGGTGGGCGGTTCCGAAGGCGTCGTTGACGTAGGCATCGCCGAGTTTGGCGATACTGGCTGCGAAGTTGGCGTCGTTTTTTTCCTCTTCGGGGTGAAACCGGAGGTTTTCGAGGAGAACGACGTCGCCCGGTCCGAGGTTTTTCACGGCCCGTTCGGCGTCCATCCCGACGCAGTCTTTTGCGAAGTCGACCGGCCGGCCGAGGAGCTGACTGAGGCGTTTGACGCACGGCTTGAGGCTGAGCTTCGGGTCGGGCCCGCCCTTGGGGCGACCGAGATGACTCATGAGAATGACCTTCGCTCCCTTGTCGATCAGCGCTTGGATGGTGGGCACGGCTTGGACGATGCGGCGGTCGTCGGTGATTCGATCCCCGTCCAGAGGTACGTTGAAATCGACACGGACGAGAACGCGCTTGTTTTTGACATCGGTGAGGTCTGCAACAGTTTTCTTGGCCATGGTGATTACTCCTGAGGTGAGTGGCGCCCATCCTGCGGGGGCGACGGACGCCAAGCCGCGAGATGCTAAAGCCCTCACGCCCTTGCCACAAGCCGCCCGACCCGCGCCAACGATTGCCCCGCCTCCCTTGTAAGCGGCGCGGGCGTGAAGCGGGGGGGCGGCATTCGTCAGTGCCCCTCCGCCCCCTACACTCCGGGCTCTCATGGATTCCCAAATTCAAGGCCTCAAATTCGACGCCCACGGGCTTATCCCGGCGATCATCCAAGACGCCGCCTCCCGCGAGGTGCTGATGATGGCGTGGATGAACGCCGAGTCGGTCGCCCTCACGGTCAGCACGGGCAAGACCCACTTCTTTTCGCGCTCGCGGAACCAGCTTTGGCTGAAGGGAGAGTCGTCCGGGCACATGCAGACGGTGCGGTCCCTGCGGACGGACTGCGACAAAGACGTGCTTCTCATCGAGGTCACCCAAGAAGGGGCGGCTTGCCACGACGGGTATTACTCGTGCTTCTACCGAAAGCACGCCCTCGGCCAACCCGACTGGAAGACCGACGGCAAGCTCATCTTCGACCCCAAAACGGTTTACCACAAAGCGTAAATGCCCCGACCGCACCGCAACATCGAAACGGCGGCTGTACCCCCAGCGCCCACGGCGTTGGAGTATCACCCGGGTGGCCCCGCCCCGAAGGACCCGGCGGTCGTGTTTTCGCTGATCTTGGGGTGGGCGTGGATGATGGTGACGTTGGGCGGGGCGGTGGCGTTGCTGGGCGGCGGCGTCCTGCCCGGAGGCACGTTTTTGTCGGTCCCGCGGTCGGTGTTTCAGGCGGTATCAGCCGCGACGTTGACGGGGTTTCCGGCTGCGACAGGGGTCGACACATTCCTGCCCTACGGCAGGGGGGTTGTGTTCTTCCTCATAGCCGTGGGAACCCTGTTTTCACTCGTGCTCGGCGGTTTGGCGTGCAAGCGGATTTCGGGAGTGCGGGTCTCGGATGGGACGGTGGTGCTTACAGCGGGAGCGATGCTGGGGGTGGCGGCGCTGGTGGGGGCGAGCGACCCATTTTCCACGGGGTCGGTGTTCAGCGGGGTGTTCTCGGCGGTGGCGGCGCTGGGGAACTCGGCGGCGTTTGTGCACCTGCCAACCATCACCGACTTCTCGCTCATCCAACTCTTGGTTCCTCTGTCGTGGGTCGGCGGGCTGGGGGTGGTGGTGGTGTTGGATGTCGGCCAGCGACTGCTCCGGCGTACCAATCGGCTGACGGACTTCTCGCGGGCGGCGCTGGTGCTGACGGCGGGGGTGTTCATTGTGCTCGCGGCGATCTTCTACCTCATCAGACCTGCCACCGGCGGCGTGTCCCCGGTTCTCTCAGCCATCGTCCTGTCGGCTGTGACCTCCACGACGGGCACACCCGTCGAGTACGCCACGCAGTGGTCGCGGCCGCTGCAGGTGGTGGCGACGCTGTTCTCGGCGACGGGGTTCGCCCTGGGTGGCACATCGGCCGGCGTGGGGCTTACAACGCTGGCGATCATCGCCAACTCGCTCTGGGGCGGTCTCCGAAACGGCACGCCACCGACCCGGGCGTTCTACCTCTCCGTGCGATATGTGCTGCTCTTCCTCGGACTGACTCTGGCGACGTGGCTCCTGCTGCTGTCCTCCGAGCCGCAGATCCAAGCCGACCGCTTACTGACGATTTCATCGAGCGCCGCCGCGAACTCCGGCATGACACACGACCCGGTTTCAATCGTCGGTCGTGGCCTGTTCATCCTCGCGGCGGCCATGTTCGCGGGCCGGGCGCTCTCGCTGCTGTACCTCTGGCAACTCGCCACCACACCGCGCCAGCGGGACTGATTACTGTATCATCGCCCTCCATGTCCGAACCCCAATCGCCACCGACTCCGCCCGAGGTCCCCGCCCCACTGGAGGGGCCCGTGGTGCCCCGACAGATGCTCGCCCCGCAAGTGCTGAAGCTTTGGTTCGTCTCAGCCGGCATCTGGGCGGCCGTGGTGCTGCTGATCGGGGCAGTGGCGGAGTTTTTCATCTGGTTTAACCGCAGCGGACCCTCGCCAGCGACGATCCCACTCGGGGTGATCACCGCGGCGGCGGTGGTGCTACTCGGTGGCGTGCCGTTACTTCTCGTGCCACTCTCGTACCGGAAGTGGAGCTACGCGATTCGCAACAAGGACGTGCTGATCGAGTCGGGGGTGATCTGGCGGGTGCGGCGGTCGATTCCGAGGCTTCGGGTGCAGCACGTGGACATCAAGTCCGGGCCGCTGGACCGCTGGATGGGGGTCGTTCAGGTTGATTTGCATACGGCCGGGTCGCTGGGTGCGGTGGCGTCGATTCCGGGACTGGCCCCGGCTGCGGCGGAGGAGTTGCGCGAGGCGCTCGTCGGCGCGGGCGGGGAGGACACCGATGGGGTCTGACGTTCCCCCGCCGGACACCCAGCCGCCGCTTCCGGCTTCCCCCGGGCCGGTGGTGGCATACGCCCCCGACCACCGGCGCCGACTTCACCTTGCAACCGTTCTGGTCGCGGTGGTGCTGGCGGCGCGGAGCTTGTCGTGGGCGATTGCCATCGCGCTGCTCTTCCGGTTTTCAGGCAGGTCCGGGGGTTTCATCGAAGTCGCCATCGCAGGCGTGGGAAGTCTTCAGGTGGCGTTCGCCGCAGTGAGATACAGTACCACCCGCTTCGCCATCGAACCGGCGACGTCCACCGCCGGGCCGGCGCTGGTGATCGAGTCGGGCCTGATCTTCAAAAAGCGCCGCGCCGTGCCCGTCGCACGCATCCAAAACATCAACATCTCCCGCGACATCGCCCACAGACTCTTCGGCGTCGCCGAAATCAAGATCGAAACCGCAGCCGGCGCCGACGCCGAAGCCAATCTCTCCGCCCTCTCCCTCGCCGACGCCGAAGCCCTCAAATCCGAACTCCTCGCCCACCAGCAACCCCGAGCCGCGGTCGTCGCCCTCCCCGAAGGTGCCGAACCATTGACCTCGTCCCCGCCCCTCAGCCCAGCCGCTCCGCCGAACACCACCGTCTACGCCGCATCGGTGCGCGATCTTCTCATCGCCGGGGCCACCCGCACGAAAATCGGCGCGGTGATCGGCGGGGTACTCGGCGCGTTCTACTTCCTCGAAGACGCGCTCGGCTCGGCGCTCAATCGCCTGCTACCCGGCAGCCCCGTCAAAGTCGTTCTTCAGCGGATCTTCAATTCAAATGAATCCGAGCTGCTCGAAACGATCCTGGGGGGGGCGGCGCTGGTGCTTCTCGCCCTGCTGGCGGGGTGGCTGCTTTCCATCGGCTCGTCACTGGTCCAGCACTGGAAGTTCACCCTCGAGCGCTCGCCCGACGGCAAGCTGACGCGGCGGTTCGGCTTGCTGACCGTGCACGACCTGGCGTTTCCCCGCAAGCGACTCCAACGCCTGACCATCACCGCGCCGGTGATCCAGCGCAAGCTCGGGCTCTGCCGCGTCGAGGCGCGCACAGCCGGGAGCTACCTCGACAAGGAGTCAGCCGGCACGGCCATGCTCTACCCCATCGCCCGGGCCGACGTCCTCGAAGCGCTCTGCGCCCACGTCGTCGATGGATTCTCGCCGTCGCAAGCCGATTGGCAGAAGGTCAGCCCGATCGCCGTCCGCCGCTGGGCGCTGCGCAACACGGTGGTGCTCTCGATCTTCCTCGGGGCCGCAGCGGCGTGGCAATCGTGGTGGCTGCTCGCCGGCTGGCCGCTGCTGGTGCTCTTCGCCTGGTTTCTCGCCCGGGCGGAGTATCGAGTCACGCGGTACGCGATTCAGGGCGAATTGGTGCTGTTCCGGGATGGTGTCATCACCCGCACCACCCGCGTCATCCCCCGGCGGCGTGTGCAGGTCAGTCGGGTGACGGCTTCGCCGATCCAGCGGTACCTGGGGTTGGCGAATCTCAAGCTCTCCACGGCCGCCGAGCTGATGGGATCGGATGCGGAGATCCCAAACCTACCCCGCTGCGTCGCCGAAGCGCTTCAGGATCGCCTCGCCCGGGGTCAATGACCGTTGTGGTGATCGCTGTCGAGTTTGCCAGCCTTGAGCTTGTCGAGTTTTACAACCGCCGTCGCGCGGTCACTGCCATTCGCGCCGTTCTCCGCTGCGGGCAATCTCGGCGGTGCCGACAACGGGAAGCGCGTAACGCCCGTGATCGGCGCTTTGATCCTACCCGCGACCTTGCCGGCGGGGACGGAAGCATTCAGTCGTGCTGAGGAGTTCGCTGGACGAGGGGGCGGGGGGGAGGGGTCACCCTGTGCGGCGGCGCCGAATGGGCGCCGCCTGTTCCTTCTCGCCCATGTTGTCACGGAGGCGCTTGAGTGTCTCATGCTCGATCTGACGCACACGCTCTCGGGTCAAGCCGATCCGCAGGCCGATCTGCTTCAACGTCAGCGGGTCTTCCCCGCCCAAGCCATACCGCAGTCGCAGGATCGTCGCCGCCCGTTCGTCAATCTGCCCGAGAAGCCCCACCATCTGGCGGATCTCGTCGGCGCTGCGCACGACCTCGTCGGGCGGGGCGTTGTGGCTGTCGGGCACCATCTCGTCGATGGTCATCTCGCCCTCGCCGCCGCCGGACTGGGTGGGCGAGTTGTACGCCTTGACGGCTTTACGGATGATCTTGAGCTTCTTCGTGCTTACGCCCATGTGAACCGAGAGTTCCTCGGTGCTCGGGAGGCGTCCGAGTTCGTCCTCGAGTTGGCGCACGGAGTGGCGGAGCTTCGACATCATCTCGACCATGTACGCCGGGATGTGGATCGGCTGAACCGAGTTGATCAGGGCGCGCTTAATCGCTTGTTTGATCCACCACGATGCATAGGTGGAGAAGCGGCTGCCGTTTTCAGGGTCAAAGCCTTCGACTGCTTTGAGCAACCCGATGTTGCCCTCCTCGATGAGGTCGGTAAGGCACAATCCGCGATTAACGTAATGCTTGGCTATGTTCACGACGAGTCGCAGGTTGGCCCGGACCATGCGCTCTCGCGCCGCCGGGTCGTTCTGGTGAATGATGCGCCGCCCGAGCTCCTTCTCTTGGTCGGCGTTGAGCAACGCGACCTCGTTGATCTGTTTCAGATAGAGCTGGAGGCCGGATTGGACCGGGGCTGAGGCCATGTCTTCTTCCCTGCTGACGATCACCGTTCACGCGAGTCTCAGGTATTCTTACAGATGTCCCGTGAGGCTCGCGTGAATTCTTGAGGTCGGTCGACCGCCTCCGACAGGCGGGTGTCCCTCCTCGGGGCGCGGCTGGCGGTAGAACCCGCAGCCGTGGAAGGCCCGATGATCGGCCTCCTTCTGGGTATCGGCCCGACGGGATGGCGAGTTTGCTCACCTCTACCTAACGAACCTCGACCTATTCCAATACGAGAAAGGCCGGCCCCACGGATGGGGCCGGCCTTCGATTGCTTGAAGCTCTTACCGGACGTTAGTCAAATCCTGCCGAAGAGTCCGGCTCCCGTTCGAAACAGCCTGAAACGACGGACTAGATCTTCAGGTCGCCCAGACCGGTCGTCTGTTCGCCACCTTCGAGACCGCCCTTGAGACCCTTGGACTTGGTCCGCTCGGTGCGGACTTCCTCGCGCTTCTCCTCGTCCTGCGCCCATTGTGCACGCTTGAGGGACAAGCCAATCTTCCGCTCGTCGGAGTCGACCCGCAGGATTTTGACGTCCAGCTCTTGGCCGACCTTGAGCGCTTCCTCGGGCTTGTCGATCTTCTGGTCGGAAATTTCGGAAATGTGGAGCAAGCCTTCGAGACCGGGCTCGAGTTCCACGAAGACGCCAAAGTTGGCGATCTTGGTGACATGGCCCTTGACCACCATGCCCGGACGGTAGTTCTGCGGGATGACGTTGACCCACGGGTCTTCCTGCATCTGCTTGAGACCCAGGGCGATCCGCTGCCTCTCCTGGTCGACCGAGAGCACGACCGCGCGAACGGTTTCACTCTTCTTGAGAAGCTCGGACGGGTGCCCGATCTTCTTGGTCCAGCTGAGGTCGGAGACGTGCAGCAAGCCGTCGATGCCCTCCTCGATTTCCACAAACGCGCCGTAGTTGGCGATGTTCCGGACCACACCCTCGACCACCGAGCCCGGGGGGTACTTCTCGGCAACCCGTTCCCACGGGTTCTCCTCGACCTGCTTCATCCCCAGCGAGATCTCCTGCTTGTCTTTGTTGATCTCGAGGACCTTGACGTTGACCTGCTGGTTGGCGGTGACCACCTCGGACGGGTGGTTGATGCGCTTCGTCCAGGACATCTCGGAGATGTGCACCAAGCCTTCGACGCCCTCTTCGAGCTTGCAGAACGCGCCATACGACATGATGTTGACAACCTCGGCGACGTGCACCGAGCCGACCGGGTACTTGCTCTCGATGTTCTCCCACGGCGAAGCGTCCTTCTGCTTCAAGCCGAGGGCGATCTTTTCCTTGTCTTTGTCGATTGCGAGCACCTTGACCTCGAGCTCTTGGTCGATCTTAAGGATGTCCGACGGGTGGTTGATCCGGCCCCAGGACATGTCGGTGATGTGCAGCAAGCCGTCGATGCCGCCAAGGTCGATGAACGCGCCGAAGTCGGCGATGTTCTTGACCGTGCCTTTGCGCACTTCGCCGACGCTCAGCCCGTCGAGGGTTTTCTTCTTCATTTCTTCGCGCTGCTGCTCAATCATCTTACGACGGCTGATGACGATGTTGCGGCGTTCTTCGTCGATCTTGAGGATGACCGCGTCAATGGATCGGCCAATCCAGTCGGAGATTTCGCCAGGCCGGCGAATGTCCACCTGCGACGCCGGCAAGAACACCGGCACGCCGATGTCCACCAGGAGGCCGCCCTTGATCTTCTTGGTGACTTTGCCAGAGACCGGGTCGCCTTCCTTCTTGCTCTTCATGATGGCTTCCCAGTTGATGATTCGATCAGCTTTTCGCTTGCTGATCTTCACCAGACCGGTATCGCCTTCGACATCTTCCAGAAGCACGCGAACTTCATCGCCAACCGTGACATTTTCCGGCTCGTCGAACTCCGAGCGTTCAAGAATGCCTTCGGATTTAAGACCCAGTTCAACGATAAAATCGTCGCCGACCACGCCGGACACTTTGCCTTTGATGATCGCGCCAGGCGTGAAGTCCTGTACTTCGTCGCCAGACACCAGTTTGGACAAGTCAGTGGCAGCGTCGCCGAGTGCTGTGGCGACGGCAGAGTCCACTTCATCATCAATATTGCCCAAAGAATGAATCAGATTAAAATCGACCATGGGAGGGGGATGCGCGGGGGGTTAAAACCTTTGCGTCCGCTGCGCTGCGGACGGGGGCAGTACAATCCTCAAACGCTTCCAGAACGCCTGGAAACGTGGGAGGGACAATCTTACCCATCGGCCAATCTTTAGCAAGCTGATGTTGAGCAACGTGATCAATCAAAACCCACAGTGTACGGCACACTCGGCTTACTGCGTAACTGATGGAGAGATCGCGGTTTGCAACCGGGAGATGACATTGGCCAGTCGTTTCTGGCGGGCGGGCGGGAGCTGTCGCCGGCCGAATCGGATTTGATAAAACAGGTTCGTCAGCCGCCTCACCGTCGAAAAAGCCTCGTTTGGCAAAAAGGCGAGCGAGTCAGCAAACTCCATCGGCGTAAGGTGTTGCGGCCTGCGGATTTGG
>JBBRUM010000146.1:0-8454 GCA_038247815.1 Tepidisphaerales bacterium
CTTTCCATCACGCCGCGACCTTGTTAAGTTTTCGGGGGAGTGACTGTCCGAGGCGGAGCCGACGGCAAATCACTTTGATCTTCGCCTTCGCCGCACTCGCAAGACCCGCGTCAAAGGACAGATGATCAGTTGACTTCGCCGCCGGCTCACTTCTCGGCGGCGGATCCGGCAGGAGACGTCGAGGGTAATTTAACGCCGTTTTTTCAGCTCGATTTGGCTCGCGTCAGCTACAGGACTACTCTCTCCGCCGCGGACGAAAACCCACCCGCTACTCCCGCCGCCTCGAACTGCGAGCGCGATGGGATAGATATGGTGAGGTACTCGTCCGACACGCTCTCGACATGTCTATTTTGCACTTCCCCCGCCGTTACGGCACGCGCCGCCGCGGCGTTTTCCCAAACACTCTCGCAGGCACACATGCTCCCGTCCCCCTCGCACCCGCCCCGCGAAGTATCCCGTGAAACTCCGGCCCGCAAAGCCTCCAACGACCCCGTCCTCGACCCCGCCCTCTGGCGGCAGCTCCTCGATCACGTCCGCCTCCACCACCCCACCCTCAACCGCCTCTGGTTCGACCAGATGCAACCCCGCCAGCTCAGCGGCGGCGTGATCCAAGTCATGGTCGGCAACGCCGCCCAGGTCAACTTCTGCCAAAACCAGTGCCAGCAGCCCTTCTCCCAAGCCGCCCAAATCGCCACCGGCCGCCTCGTCGCCGTCACCTTCCACTGCGAAAACCTCACCCGCGGCGGAGTCTTCAACGAAGGCGAGCAACCCCTCCCCCTCAACCCCGACTACACCTTCGAGCAGTTCGTCACCGGCCCCTGCAACCGCCTCCCCCACGCAGCCTCGGTCGCCGTCGCCGAGCACCCCGGTCGAACCTACAACCCCCTGTTCATCCACGGTGGCGTCGGCCTGGGGAAAACCCACCTCCTCCAAGCCGTCTGCCAAAAGGTCCTCGAGCGACAACCCGACGCACGCATCCTCTTCCTCTCCTGCGACAGCTTCATCAACCAGTTCATCACCGCCATCGAAACCGGCGACATGTCCCAATTTCGCTACCGCTACCGCAACGTCGACGTGCTCGTCATCGACGACATCCACTTCCTCGCCGGAAGAGACCGCACCCAGGAAGAGTTTTTCCACACCTTCAACACCCTCTACCAGCAGCAAAAGCAGATCATCCTCTCAGCCGACTGCCCCCCCTCCGAAATCCCCGAGCTCGAAGACCGCCTGATCTCGCGCTTCAACTGGGGCCTCGTCGCCCGCGTCGACAAGCCCTGCTACGAAACCCGCTGCGCGATCCTCTCGAAGAAGGCCAAAATGCGCGGCCTCGCGGTCGCCGACGAAGTCATCTGTTACATCGCCGGCAAGGTCGAAAACAACACCCGCGAACTCGAAGGCGCCATCACCAAGGTTCAGGGCATGGCCATGCTCAACGCCGGCCGCATCGACCTCGACCTCGCCAAAGCCGCCCTCGGCGACACCGCCACCCCCGAGCAACGCCGCATCACCATCCAGCAAATCTTCGAAGCCGTCACCAAGTACTACAACGTCAAACTCTCCGACCTCCAGTCCAAGCGCCGCCACAAGTCCATCGCCTTCCCCCGCCAGGTCTGCATGTACCTCGCCCGCCGCCACACGCGATACTCGCTCGAGGAAATCGGCGGCTATTTCGGCGGCCGCGACCACACCACCGTCCTCCACGCCGTCCGCACCGTCACCGCCGACGTCGCCGCCGAACCCGAAATCGCCAACCAACTCACCCAGCTCGAATCGCAACTGACGAAGTAACCCTCCCAACGTTCGAGGGTTTCAACACGTATACTCGCCCCCTTGCCCGACAGCCCCGCCAACCTTCGCCCCGCCTACGCCGCCGCCCGCAACATCTGCCGTCGCCACGCACGCAGTTTCTACTTCTCCTCCTTCTTCCTCGGCCGGCGCAAACGCAAGCACGCCTACGCCGTTTACGCCTTCTGCCGTGGGATCGACGACGCCGTCGACATCGGCGACCCCGCCGGGGTCGACCAGCGCTACGCCGCCTTCGCCCGCACACTCGACAGCGTCTACGACGGCCCGCTCATCACCACCGACTTGGCCGATGAGCAGGCCCTCGCCCTCCGCGCCTTCGCCGATACCGTTCGCGTGTGCGACATCCCCAAGAAGTATTTTCTCGACCTCGCCCACGGCTGCCGGATGGACCTCACCATCTCCCGCTATGCGACTTGGGCCGAGCTGGAGACCTACTGCTACCATGTCGCCGGCGTCGTGGGCCTGATCATGTGCCGCGTCTTCGATCTCCGCGAAACCTCAGCCGAGAAGCAGGCCGTGCTCATGGGCAACG
This sequence comes from Tepidisphaerales bacterium, assembly GCA_038247815.1. GTDB lineage: Bacteria > Planctomycetota > Phycisphaerae > Tepidisphaerales > Tepidisphaeraceae > JBBRUM01. The sequence goes on from JBBRUM010000146.1 coordinate 2,339, forward strand.
CCATGCAGCTCACCAACATCCTCCGCGACATCGACGAAGACTGGACCCGCGGCCGCGTCTATCTCCCAGCCGAGGATCTCGCCCGTTTCGGTGTCACCGAGCAACACCTCGCCTCGCGCCTGCTTACCCCCGGCTTGCGTGACCTGATGACCTTCGAGATCGCCCGCACCCGCGCCCTGTTCACCGCCGGAGCCGAGGGCCTCCTGCACCTCCCCCCCGACGGCTCGCGCCTCACCGCCAGCGCAATGGCCGTCATCTACGCCGGAATCCTCTCCGCCCTCGAACGCCAACAGCTCGACCCCTTCGCCGGCCGCGCACACCTCACCTTCGCACAAAAGATTAAACGCATCCCCCTTGCCCTGAAGCTCTCCCGCCGCAAACCCGCCGACAGCGTCCCGGCCGTGTTTTAGCAATGGACCGCCAGTTTCGTCGCACCTGGTACACGCGATCTCCCCCATAACAGTCAAATCAGGTCTATTCATTAACCGTGCGCAAGCATCGGTGTCATCCCATACAACGCCTTCCGCCACACATTTGCGATACACGTACCCCCGCCGTTACCATCATTGCTCCATGTCCACCCCAAGACGCAACACTCAGGGCGACGAAGTTTGGATGAAAACGATCATCGAGCGGTGCGCCGACGCCATCGACGCCGGTGAGGCCCCCTTCGCCGCAGCCATCGTCCGCGACGACCATATCGTCTCCATTGAACACAACCTCTGCCGTTCCACCGGCGACCCCACCGCACACGCCGAAATCCTCGCCATCCGCTCCGCGGCCGAAAAACTCGGCACCCAAGACTTCATCGGCTGCACCCTCTACACCACCTGCGAGCCTTGCCCGATGTGCTTCGGCGCCGCCCACTTCGCCAAGGTCGATCGCATCGTTTACGGCGCCACCATCGGCGATGCGGCCCTCGCCGGCTTTGGCCAGCTCCCCATCTTCTCCACTCAGCTCAAGCTCATGGGCCGAAGCCCCGTTGACCTGACCTCTGAATATCTCCGTGAGGAGTGCGTCGCGCTCCTCACCGGTCGCAGCAGGGGATGATCCCCGCCCTTAACCTGAGGATTCCCGCGTGAAAAAACTGCTCGCCTCGGCCCTCGCCGCAACCCTTCTCTTCTCCTGCCAACTCGGTCTGAAGTCCGCCGACGAAGCGCTGCTGCGCATCGAAGTTACCGACCTTAAAAACGCCGACGGCGCACTTCGAATTTCCGTGTTCTCAACGCCCAACGGGTTCCTCAAGGACGACTCCAAAGCCCATGCACGTGGCGTCCTGCGCGCCAACGATGACAGGCATTTCCTCGAATTCAAGCTCCCCGCCGGCACTTACGCCGTCGCCATCCTCCACGACCAGAACGACAACGGCCGCCTCGACACCAATTTCTTCGGCATCCCCTCCGAGGGCTACGGCGTCTCCAACAACCCCAAACCCCGATTCCGCGCACCCAAGTTCAAGGAAGCCATCTTCACTCTCCCCGCCGAGGGTAAAACCTCCACTGTCAGTCTCCAGTACGTCGGTTAGCCTCCGCTGGCGTACACTCCGCCACGATGGACACCGACCTTCAACTCCTCTGCCAGCGCGGCAGTGAACTCCTCCGCGACACCGACTACATCGGCGCCGAATCCCACTTGGCCCGCGCAGAGTCCCTCGCCCTCGCCGCCCGCGACTTCGACACACTCTCCCGGCTCTACTTTCCCCTTCAGGAAGCCCGCCGCCAAAAACGCCAGCGCTGCGGCGAAGGCGCCGTCCGCCTCGACCTCTTCGGCGATAACCTCCCCCCCCCCGAATCCCTCGCGGAATTCCATCCCCACGGCCAGTTCCTCCTCGCCGCCCACCGCTCCACCGCCCCCGCGCTGGCCCTCCGAAACCTCCACCGCGAACGCGGAAACTACGCCGAAGTCCTCCTCGCAGCCGCCATCCCCGTCGCACCCGCCGGCCTCGTTATCGCGGTCTTCGCCTTCCACACCGACCTCTTATTCCTTCCCCCCCTCCCCTCCCCCGACCACCTCACCCGCCTCCTCCCTCCCCACACTCTCCTCCTTACCCCCGCCGAACTCTCAGCCGGCAACGGCCCCGGAACCCCCGCCACCTTCGCCCGCACCATGGCCCTCTGGGAACGCCTCCACCTCCCCTACCTCGCCCTCGCCGACGCCACCACAGATCCCGAATCCCGCCTCGCCGCCTACCGCAAAACCACCGACGTCGACTACGCCTGCGAACTGGCCCACCAAAACGCAGCCGGCACCGCACGCCAACTGGCAAGGGCCGCTCAATAGCGACTACGCTCCACTCCTTAACATGAACTTCCCACCCAACTCACCCTTCTCCTCCCCATCCCCCGCCTTCCCCACCGGCGGGCCAATTTCCGCCCTCGGATCGGCCCCAAACTCGGCACCCGGCCCCGACACCACCCAGATGACCATCCAGCAAGCCCTGGAAATCGCTCTCCAACATCACAACGCCAAAGACTACGTCCAAGCCGAGCAGATCTACCGCCAAATCCTCGCCCAACACCCCACCAACTCCGACGCACTCCACCTCCTCGGCCTCGTCGCACACATCCACAACCGCAACGACATCGCCCTCGACCTCGTAGGCCGCGCCACACAACTCGCCGCCAACGTCGCCCCGTTCTGGAACACCCTCGGCGAGGTCAACCGCGTCCTCGGTCGCCTGGACATGGCCTACCACTGCTACCAGAAAGCCCTCCGCTTCCACCCCGACATGCCCGAAGCGCTCAACAACTTGGGCATCCTCCACGCCTACCGCTGCGAAATCGACAAATCCGTCGCCAGCTTCGAACGCGCCATCTCCCTCCGCGCCGACTACCCCGAAGCCCACGACGGCCTCGGCCTGACCCTCCTGCTCGCCGGCCAACTCCGCCGCGGCTGGACCGAACAGGAATGGCGCTGGAAAAAAGACGTCCTCGCCGCCGCCCGCCGCAACTTCACCCAGCCCATGTGGAAAGGCGAAGACGTCACCGGCAAACGCTTCCTCGTCCACGCCGAACAAGGCTTCGGCGACGTCATCCAATTCTGCCGATACGTGCCCCTGCTCAAAGCCGCCCACAACCCCCACCTCATCTTCGAAGTCCCCCCCGAACTCGAATCCCTCCTCCGCACCCTCGGCGGTTTCGATGAACTCATCGTCAAAACCACCACCTCCAACGCCCACCTCCCCCCGTTCGACGTCCAATGCCCCCTGATGAGCCTCCCACTGATCATGGGCACGGATCTCGATACGATCCCCGCCAATGTACCTTACCTTACCGTCGACCACGCCAAAGCCGCCGCCTGGAAGGTCCGCCTCGACGCCCTCGGCCCGGGTTTGAAGGTCGGCGTCGGCTGGGCGGGTCGTCCGACGCACCCTCGCGATGCCGGTCGGTCAATGCAGCTCGCCCAGTTTGCCCCCTTCGCCCAAATCCCCGGCGTCAAACTCATCTCCTTCCAAAAGGGGGACGCCGTCGCCCAGATCGCGAAGCACCCGGGAATCATCTCCCTCGACATCGGCGCCGAGCTCAACGACTTCTCCGACTCGGCTGCCCTCGTCTCCCAGCTCGACGTCGTCTTGGCGGTAGACACCAGTCTGGTCCATCTCGCGGGGAGTCTGGGCAAGCCGTTTTTCGTTCTCTTGCCCCACAGCCCCGACTGGCGCTGGCTTCTCAATCGGTCAGACAACCCTTGGTACCCGACCGGGCGACTTTTCCGACAGGTTTACGACCAAGTCTGGACCCACCCGATCGAGGAAGCCCGGACTGCGCTGGCGGAACTCACGCTGCGGGTGTGATAAATCGTGCAGAATTATCGTGGCGAGTAGTTGCTAACACGGCAGCGGTCCTGTTACGTTTGCGGTTTCTGGAGCGGCAAACAACGGACAGGAGTGTCATGAACGGGATAGTGAAGTGGTTTGACGTAAAAAAAGGGTTCGGCTTTATCCTCAACGCCAATGGAGATGACGTCTTCGTTCATTTCAGCGCGATCCACTCGGACGGGTTTAAGGTCCTAAAGGACGGTGAGGACGTCGAATACGAGGAAGTGAACGGACCCAAGGGGTTGTCAGCCGCCAATGTCAAACGCCTCGGTAAGTCACCGGCCCTACCGGCCGATGCGATTTCGGCGACCCACACGCTCTAATTTCCCCATCGCCCGTGTATTCTGAGGCGCACAGAACCATGAGCGCCTCCCCCACCCCCACGATCACCCCCACGATCACCCCCACGCTTACCCCGGTGCTCACTTCGGTGCTCACCCCCGTGTTCACCCCGGTGCTCATCCCGGGCCCCTCAGTCGACGTCGCGCAACTTCGCGCGGAATTGGCCCGCCTACAGGCCGAGCTGGCTGACGCCCGTCAACACCTTGCTGCCTCCGAGAGACTGGCTGAGCTGGGCACGCTCACAGGGGGTTTGGCGCACGAGATCAAAAATCCACTGTCCACAGTTCAACTCAACCTGCAGCTTCTCGGCGAGGACATCCACCTCGACTGGCCGAGCGCGAACCGGGTCGTCAGTCGCCTCAAAACCGTGCAACGTGAGACCGCCCGACTGCGTGAGATCCTTGACGACTTTCTACGCTACGCAGGCAAGCTCGAACTGGACCTTCAGGCGGTGGACCTTCAACCGCTGATTGAAGACTTGGTGGATTTTTTCCACCCGCAAGCGGAACTTGCGGGCGTGAAGATTAGGGTACGTCCGGCAGCGGGGTACGTTTCGGTCCGGGCCGATCCGAGGTTGATCAAACAGACCGTGCTTAATCTGATGCTCAACGCCCTGCAAGCCATGCCCGACGGCGGCGACCTGATCCTCTCCGCCAGCGCCGAGGGGCCGTGGGGTTTGCTGCACGTCACCGACACCGGCAGTGGGATCTCGACTGACAGGCAGGCCAAGGTGTTCGACGCCTACTACAGCACGAAAAAAGGCGGGACGGGTTTGGGCCTAGCCATGTCCCGGCGGATCATCCGCGAGCACGGGGGGGAGATCCATTTGGCCAGCGAGGAAGGCAAGGGGACGGACTTCATTCTTCGCCTACCGCTGGTGAAGTGACGCCGGGTGAGTTGCTTGCGGCCTACACTCTGCCAATATGGCAGATTCCGAGAGTCCGAAGGCGACGGTTCTGATTGTCGACGACGAGCGTGAACACGCGCAGGTGATGTCCGAGGCGTTGGATCGGGTGGGGCATCGGTGCGACGTCACGTACTCGCTGGGGGAGGCGCGGGCGAAGTTGGCGCGGAAGGAGTATGACGTGGTCGTGACCGACCTGATGATGGACGGTCGGCCGGACGGGTTGGAGCTGCTTCGGGAAGCCAAGGCTCTGACGCCGCCGCCGCCGGTGGTGCTGGTGACGGCGCACGCGGACATTCCGACGTGCAAGAGGGCGTTGTCCGAGGGGGCGTATGACTACATCGAAAAGCCGCTGGATATTGATTATTTCCGGGCTCAAATCGGGCGGGCGGCTGAGAGGAGTGCGCTGCAGAAAGAGAACCGGGTCATCAAGGCGCAATTGATGGAGGTGGGGGGGTTCGAGGGGATCGTTGGGAGGAGCGCTTCGATCCAGAAGGTGGTGCAGACGGCGAAGCAGGTGGCGGGGAGCGACATTCCGGTGCTGATCATGGGGGAGAGCGGGACGGGGAAGGAGCTGATTGCGCGGGCGATCCACAACAACTCGCGGCGGCGGACGAAAAGACTGGTGACGCTGAACTGCGCCGGGCTGAGCGAGAGCATCCTGGAGGACGAGCTGTTCGGGCACGTGCGCGGGGCGTTCACCGGGGCGCAGACCGACCGCGAGGGGCGCTTCGAGCACGCCGACAAGGGCACTCTGTTTCTCGACGAGGTCGGCGACATGCCCGGCGCGATGCAAGCCAAGCTCCTGCGCGTGCTGGAAAACGGGGAGGTGGTGCGACTGGGGAGCAACGACCCGCTGCGGGTGGACGTGCGACTGATCAGCGCAACGAATCGGAAGCTGGACGAGATGGTGGCTGAGAAGCAGTTTCGGGAGGACCTGTTTTTCCGGATCAAGGGTGTGACGATTTTGATTCCGCCGCTGCGGGAGAGGCGGGACGACATACCGCTTTTGATCCATCATTTCATGAACACGTCGGCTGCGAAGTACGGGAAGGA
>JBBRUM010000147.1:0-8442 GCA_038247815.1 Tepidisphaerales bacterium
GGCGGCCCCCGGCGCCCCCCCGGGGGGGGGGCGGGTGGGGGGGGGCGGCCCGGGCGGGCGGCGGGCCGCCCCTCCGGCGCCCCGGGGGCCGGGTGTCGCGGTCGCTGGTGACGCTGATGTTGGTCGCGGCCGGGGCAATTCTGGGAAAACACTTTCCGGCGATGTCGGGGGCGAAGCTGGATCCGATGGCGTGTGTGCTGGGCGGGGCGCTGGTGCTGGGTGTTCTGGGGTATTTGATGCACCGGTGGGTGATCGGTCTGGGGTTGGGGGGTGTGCTGGGATTGTGGGCGGTGCTGGGGTGCTTTGCGGTTGCGGCGAGCCCGGCGTACTTCGCCTGGCCGGGAGGGGGGTCGCTGACGGAAGTTTATCGAAGCGTGGTGGGGCAGTTCACGGCAGAAACGGGGCAGATGATGACGGCCATCGGTGGGTTGGCGTTCGTGTCCGGAATGGCGGTGTCGGTGCTGTTTCCGCGGTTCGCGATCACGCTGTTCTGGACATTGGCTGGCGCGACGGTTTGGGGCGGGTCTGGATTGGCGTGGGGCTTTTACCAAGGGCCGGACCGACTTAGCCGCCTGCCGGTGACGACATGGGGTCAGTGCGTGCTGCTCGGGGCAATCGTGGTGGCCGGATTCGCCGCACAGTGGTGGCAGGGGGCCGGCCCTATGAAAGCCAGCAAGCCCGCCCCAGCACCGGCGCCCGCTGTGGCCTGAAGCGAGCGGACCTGCCAATTGAGCAGGCTGAGGTGGGGGCTGTGGTCACTGCGGCAGGTCGCTTCGTAAGTGGGTGCGGGCGCAAGTGACTGTCGGGGCGTTAGTTCCACGAGCGGCGACCATTGGCACGCGGTGTGTACTGCATCGACTGGAGGATACGCCCATGCGATTCGATCGATTTACGGTCAAGGCACAGGAAGCGGTTACCAAGGCTCAGGAGCTGGCGCGGCAGAAGGACCATGCTGAGTTGCAGCCGCTGCACCTGCTCGGAGCGTTGCTAGCCGAAGATGGGGGAGGTTCGGGGGGGGTGGTGGGGCCGCTACTGGATCGCATCGGGGCGAATCGGGTTCGGCTGGGGGAGATGGTCGAGAAGGAGCTCGAGCGGTTGCCGCGGGCTACGGGGACGCAGATGTCGATGTCGCGGGCGATTCAGGCGGTGTTTGACGGGGCGGCCAAGGAGGCGGGCCGGCTGAAGGACGAGTATGTGTCGACGGAGCACCTTGTGCTTGCGCTAACGGAGGTTGCGTCGGACGCGCGGGAGGCGTTGCGGCTGAACAGCGTAGAGCACGCGACGGTGCTGACTGCGTTGAAGGACATCCGTGGCGGGCAGCGGGTGACGGACCAGAACCCGGAGGACAAGTACCAGGCGCTGACGAAGTACGGGCGGGATCTCGTTGAGCTGGCGCGGCAGGGGAAGATGGATCCCGTGATCGGGCGGGACGAGGAAATCCGCCGGACGATGCAGGTGCTTAGCCGGCGGACGAAGAATAACCCCGTGCTCATCGGCGAGCCGGGCGTGGGCAAGACTGCGATCGTCGAGGGGCTGGCGATCCGCATTCTCAACGGCGACGTTCCTTCGGGGCTGAAGGACAAGCGGATCGTGGCGCTGGACATGGGGCTGCTAATCGCCGGGGCGAAGTACCGCGGAGAGTTCGAGGAACGGCTCAAAGCCGTGATCAAAGAAGTCACCGGCAGCGAGGGGCGGGTAATCCTTTTCATTGACGAGCTGCACACCGTCGTCGGCGCCGGAAAGACCGAAGGCTCGATGGACGCGGGCAACCTGCTCAAGCCGGCGCTGGCCCGCGGCGAGCTTCGCACCATCGGGGCGACCACCCTTGACGAGTATCGCAAGTACATCGAGAAAGATGCGGCGCTCGAACGCCGGTTTCAGCCGGTGCTGATCGGTGAGCCGACCGTGGAAGACACCATCGCGATTCTCCGCGGACTCAAGCCACGTTACGAAGCGCACCACGGCGTGCGGATCAACGACAGCGCCATCGTCGCGGCTGCCACGCTTTCCGACCGGTACATCCAAGACCGCTTCCTGCCCGACAAGGCGATCGACCTTGTCGACGAAGCCGCCAGCCGGATGCGCATCGAAAACGACTCCATGCCCGCCGAGCTGGACGAAATCCGCCGGAGAAAGATGCAGCTCGCCATCGAGGTCGAAGCCCTCCGCCGCGAGAAGGACGCGGGGAGCATCGCGCAGCTTGAGAAGAGCCGGCGCGAGCTCGCGGACCTCACGGAGAAGGACTCCGGCCTCTCTGCGCAGTGGGAAAACGAGAAGGCGGTGATGGGGGAAGTGAAGAAGATTCAGGGCGAGATCGACGCGAAGAGCACCGAGCTCGAGCAAGCCAAGCGCGGCGGAAATCTCGAGGTCGCCTCGCGGATTCAGTACGGCGACCTGCGCGAGCTCCAGACGAGGCTCGTCGCCGCCGAAGTCAAGGTGAAAACGCTGACCGACGGCGGCCACGCGTTGGTGAAAGACGCGATCACGCCGGATGAGATCGCGCAGGTCGTTGCGCGGTGGACCGGGGTCCCGGTGACGCGGATGCTCGAGGGCGAGAAGGACAAGCTCCTGCACATGGAGGAGCGACTGGGCAAACGCGTCGTCGGGCAGGTGGACGCGGTGCGGGCCGTCAGCGATGCGGTGCGGCGAAACCGGGCGGGGCTGGGAGACATGAACCGGCCGATCGGGTCGTTCCTATTTCTCGGGCCGACGGGCGTGGGGAAGACGGAGCTGTGCAAGGCGCTGGCTGAGTTTCTCTTCGACAACGAGAGCGCGATGGTGCGGATCGACATGAGTGAGTTCATGGAGCAGCACTCGGTGGCGCGGCTGATCGGCGCCCCGCCGGGGTACGTCGGCTATGAGGAGGGGGGAAGGCTGACGGAGGCGGTGCGCCGCAAGCCGTATTCGGTGATTCTGTTCGACGAGATCGAGAAGGCCCACCGCGACGTGTTCAACGTGCTGCTGCAGGTGCTCGACGACGGCCGACTCACCGACGGGCAGGGGCGGACGGTGAACTTCAAGAACGCGGTGATCGTGATGACGAGCAACCTCGGCAGCGCCGACATCCAGCGACTCACGGCCGAGGGAGCCCCGGAGTTTGAGATCGAAGCCGCCGTCAAGGAGCACCTTAAGCTCGCATTCCGGCCGGAATTTCTCAACCGGATCGACGAGACGATCGTGTTCCACCCGCTCGGCCGCGAACAATTGGGCGCGATCGTGGGCGTGCAACTGGGGCAACTCGAAAAACGCCTTAAGGGTCGCGGGATGGGGCTGGAGGTGTCGGAGTCGGCTGTGCTGCTGTTGGGGGATGAGGGTTTCGACCCGGCGTACGGTGCGCGGCCGCTGAAGCGGGTGATCCAGCAGCGACTCGAGAACCCACTGGCCCAGCGGATCCTCCGCGGGGAGTTTGTGGAGGGAGATGTGGTGCGGGTGGATGTAGCCGAGGGCTCGCGGGAGTTCGCCTTTACGCGGGCGGGGGGTGGGGAGGTGACGAAGAGCCACGGCGACAAAGTGACAAAGTGAAGGGTGGCGAAGGCCGGGCCACACACGTGGGGTCCGTTTAGACGGACGAATTGTTGGCCGGACATGCCCTGTCGCCACCGAACTGCGCGGGCGGATAGCCTGCGTCCCCGTTTAGCTCTTCGGCTCGCCCAAGAGCACTTCCGTCGGCGGAAGTGGGGCGTTGGGGGCGTTGGGGGCGTGGTTGACGGGGTTGGCGGGTTGGCCTTTCTCGGCTTTGCCCTGTTCGGCGAGGATGAGTTCGCCGGGGCGGGGGGTTTGGACGTCGATGCGGGCTTCGCCGGTGATGAGTCGGGCGTCGCGGGCGTTGATGATCCAGTTGCCCAGCCAGGAGAGCAGCACAAACGCGCGGTTGCGGAAACCCACCAGGAACAGCACGTGGATCAGCCCCCACGCCAGCCACGCGGGCAAGCCGGACATGTGCAGCCGGCCGATCTGGGCGACGGCGCGGGCCTTGCCGATGGTGGCCATGTTGCCCTTGTCGTGGTACGAAAACGCCGGGCGGTCCTTCGGGGCGGACTTGCCGGAGGTCTCCCGGGCGATGATCTTTCCGGCGAAGAGGCCCATCTGCATTCCGCCCTGGGCGACGCCCGGGACGTCCTTGCCGGTGTCGGCGGACCGGACGGCGGCGAGGTCTCCGCAGACGAAGACGTTGGGGTGGTTGGGCACGGAGAGGTCGGGATTGGCGATCACGCGACCGGCTTTATCGAGGGGCACGCCGAGGGAAGCGCCCAGTGGCGAGGCCTTTACGCCCGCGGCCCAGAAGACATTTCGAACGGCGAGGAACTCTTCGCCGACGTAGACGCCGTCGCGGGTGATGTTGGTGACGTTGGAGTTGAGTTTGACTTCGACGCCCATGGCTTCGAGGTCGCTTTGGGCGCGGGCCGAGAGGGCGGGTGGGAAGGAGGGGAGCACGCGGTCGCCGGCCTGCAGGAGGACGACGCGGGTGGTGGTGGTGTCGATGTAGTGGAAGTCTTTGGGGATGGATTTCGCTGCGATTTCCTGGATGGCTCCGGCGAGTTCGACGCCGGTGGGTCCGCCGCCGACGATGGCGAAGGTGAGTGCGGCCGTGCGGCGTTCGATGTTGCCTTCGTATTCGGCCGACTCGAAGGCCAAGAGGATGCGTTTGCGGATGGTGGTCGCGTCTTCGAGGGTTTTGAGGCCCGGGGCGACGGCGGCCCAGTCGTCGTGGCCGAAGTAGGAATGGGTCGCGCCGGCTGCGAGGATGAGGTAGTCGTATTCGACGGCCCCGCCGGGGAAGTGGAGGAGCTTGGCGTTGAGGTCGACGGAGGTGACCTCGGCCAGGATGACGCGTGCGTTCTGCTGGCCGCGAAGGATGCGGCGGATGGGCATGGCGATGTCGGCGGGGGAGAGCGAGGCGGTGGCGACTTGGTAGAGCAGCGGCTGGAAGAGGTGGTGGTTGCGGCGGTCGATGAGGGTGACTTCGACGGGAGCCTTGCGCAGGGCGCGGGCGGCTTGAATGCCGGCGAAACCGCCGCCAATGATGTAGACGCGTGGCAGAGCTGCCATGAGGGGGAACCTTTCGGGGCGGTATGCAACGCCGGGACCGCCAATGGTATGCGCAAGTTCGTGCAGAAGTGCGGCCGATGGCGGGGGCGGCGATTGGCGCGTAAGCTTCGGGAAGACATGAAGATCGCACAAACGATCAGGGACGCCCGTGCCGACCGAGCGGGATTCAAATCGGTCGCATTTGTTCCAACCATGGGGGCGCTGCACGCGGGGCATCTCGCGCTCATCCGCGACGCCAAGAAGCGCGCCGAAACCGTCGCCGTTTCGATCTTCGTCAACCCCACCCAGTTCGCCGCTCGGGAAGACTTCAGCAAGTATCCCCGGCCCATCGAAAAAGACCTCGAACTCTGCGACAAGGCGGGCGTGGATCTGGTGTTCAACCCCGGTCCACCCGAGATGTACCCCCCGCCGCAGTACCCCCTCAAGTTCGAGTGGCCGCAGTTGAGCGACTCCCTTGAAGGCAAGTTCCGCCCGGGACACTTCTCCGGCGTGGCGCAGGTCGTAGCCAAGCTGTTCAACGTGCTCAACCCGCAGGTGGCGGTCTTCGGGCAGAAGGACTTCCAGCAGCTTCGCGTCATCCGCGAGCTCGTGCGCAGCCTCGATTTTTCGATCGAGATCGTCGCCCACCCCACGCTCCGAGACCCCGACGGGCTGGCGATGTCGTCGCGCAACTCGTATCTGTCCGAGGGAGACCGCAAGAGGGCTTTGGCGTTGTCGCGGGCGTTGTCCATAGCCGAGGGGGACTTCAAGAAGGGCGTGCGGTCGGCTGCCCGCCTGCTGACGACGATGCAGCGGATCATTCTCGAGCAACACCTGCTCATAGATTACATCGCGTGCGTCGACGCGGAGACGATGAAAGACGTGGAGAACATCGCCACCCCGAGCGTGCTCGCGCTGGCGTGTCGCGCGGGGACGACGAGACTGATCGACAACCTCGTGCTTACACCCTGAGGGGCGGGAAGAGGGCGCTGTGTTTCGGGAACTGTTTGTCATTCCGGGGCTGAACTGGCCAGTGCACAGCTTCGGGCTGATGATGGTGATTGGCGTGTTGTGCGCGATGGAGCTGGGGAAAAGGCTGGCCAATCGGCGAGGGTTGGACGGTGAGGCGTATTCGTCGGCTGGGATCTATGCGCTGGTGGCCGGGGTGATCGGTGCGCGGCTGTCGCACGTGCTCGAGAACTTCGGGGAGTACACGCTGGCGACGCGGTCGGTGTGGGAGAACGTCAAGGACGCAGCCAACCTCAGCGCGGGTGGGATGACTTACTACGGCGGGTTTTTGCTCGCGTTGCCGGTGCTGCTGGGATATTGGCGGGTCAAGAGGTTGCCGCTGCGGATGTGCATCGACATTGCGGCGCCGTGTCTGATGGTCGGGCTGGCGTTCGGGCGGATCGGATGCTTTCTCAATGGTTGCTGCTACGGGCAGGTGTGCGAGCTGCCGTGGGCGGTGAAGTTTCCGTACGGGTCGATGGCGTACGTGGACCAGTTCCAGCAGGGCAGGCTCGCGCCCCCCGCGGGACTGGTTGGCATGACGGAAGACGGCCGACTCGCGCTGGAGTCGCCCGAGCGGGCGCTGGCCAACCCCATAACCCGCGCGGCCGCCGAGGGGTCGCGGTCGCTGCCGGTGCACCCTGCGCAGCTGTACAGCGCAGCCGTCGCATTCCTGATTGCGGGATTCAGCGCCTCCCGACTGACCCTGGGTAAGGCCGCGGGCACGACGTTCGCGGTGATGCTGGTGATGGAGGGGTTCGCGCGGGTCTTGCTCGAATCGCTCCGCGTCGAGCCGCCGGTGCTCGGGGTGATGAGCTTTTCGATGGTGCTCGGTCTGGGCATCGCGGGGGCGGGCGTGCTGATGTGGGTGGTGTTCGGGCAGGTGGGGCGCGGCGGTGAAACGGCTGCGGGGGCTGTCGCGACGTAGGGAAACGGCGGAAAGACGGGCTGATTTGCCGCCTTGCCCGGGGGGGATTGGGGTTGCTATACTCGAGGCGTCCGTATCTGGGCGTTTGGCGCAGTTGGCTAGCGCGTACCCTTGACATGGGTGAGGTCACAGGTTCGAGCCCTGTAACGCCCACTGACGTGGCTTCGGATTTTGGCTTTCCGACCGAGTCCGAAGCCGCGATCTCAGGCGAATTTCGAGAGGTGTCACCTTCGGGCGGCACCTCCTTTCGTTTGCTGTACGCTCTTGTCTTGCCCCCTTTTAGGGCCGCCTCTCTCGCCGGCGGAACTCGAAGCTGACCGCATGCAGGGCGCACCCTCGGTCGCGGCGGGCTCGAAGTCGGCGTCAGTACTCTGCCCGCGATGCGTCAGTGCGGTCGCGGCGGGATGGCCCAGCCAAGTGTCTGCCACGCTGTGCGTGCAGAGTTCCCCGGTGAACTTCGGCGATGGCCGGCTCGGTACTTACGCGACGGGCATTCTAAACCGCCGCGTCCTCCGCGAGTTCCTCGAGCGTCTCATCCGTGCACTGCGCGTCCACCGCGCGGCACGCCCGCGTGAGTGTGTCGGCGATCGCGTTCAGCCGCGCCCTCCAGTCCGCCGGGGTCACACCGCTCGGCGTCAGTTGCGCCAGCTCGCCGCACAGAAGCACCATCCGCAGCAGGTGCTTGAACAATACGCCCTCCTGCTTGAGCAAGTCCCGCGCCCGCACGAACTTGTCGAAGTCCCCCCCATGCTCCAGCAGGTCCCCCACCGCCCACACCGGGCTGACGAACAGCCCCCCCGCGTGGTCCACGTCCGCCTCGAACAGCATCTTCATCTTCTCAGCCAGCGGAATGGGATACTTCCTCAGCTCCGGAGGCTGGTCGGATTGGTCCGGTGGCGGGTAAAGATCTTCCTGCGACGCGATTCCCCGCGTCAGCAGCGCCGGGTCGAGGATCTCGGTGGCGAGCTTCCCCGGCGGCAGCACGTCCGGCTTGGGAACGCGAAGCAGCTTCGCCACCGACCCCGGCATCTCCAGCAGGCTCTCGAGAATCTGAATCATCTCCACCTCGTCCGCCAAGCCGAGATAGTCGAGCAGATACAACCCATAAATCGGGTGGATCGCCCGAAACGTCGTCAGCGTCTTGAGCTTCTCCGTCGGCGTCGCCGTGACAGGGTCATACGGCTCGGTGAGCAACGCAGCCGTCGGCGTTGCCTTCCCGCGCGGCACAGGCGTGGACGCCGCCGAACCGCCGAGCGTGAGCTTGCCAACAAGGTCCGTGAACGCCTGCGCCGCGGGACCACCGGTAGGCTCGGCGTCTTCCTCGTCGTCAGTCGGGGCCGTTGCGGGCGCCGCCGACCCGGTGGGCTTCACCGCGTCCTGCCAGCTCGTCGGCGGCGGGGGGTCGAGCGTCACCACCCCAAGCTGGCTGAGCGTCACCAGCATCTTCGTAAGCCGCTTGAGCTCCGCGTCAATCCCCA
>JBBRUM010000148.1:0-8352 GCA_038247815.1 Tepidisphaerales bacterium
AGCCGTTGACCGGGGTGGGGATGCGGCGTTGGCGGGGGCGGTCGAGCAGATTGTGGCGCTGCTTCGAAAGCAGGGCCTGCTGCGCCGGGTGGGTGTGGACTCGGGGGGGAGGGGCGTGGTGATGCATCCGGGGGCGGGCTCGCCCGCCAAGTGCTGGCCGGTGGACCATTTCCGGGAGCTGGCGCTGAGGCTGCGGGATTCGACGCGTGACGAGGTGAGGTGGGTGCTGGGGGAGGTGGAGCTCGAGCGAATGCCGTCCGGGGAGCGTCGGGCGCTGGATGCGCTGGGGGATGTGGTCGTGCCGACGGGGCTGCTGGGGCTGTTGGAGGAGGTGTTGTCGGCGCGGGTGTTTGTGGGGAACGACTCGGGTCCGGGGCACGTGGCGGCGATGGCGGGGGTGCCGACGGTGTCGTTGTTCGGGCCGACGGACGCGGCTGTGTGGGCTCCGGTGGGGCCGAGGGTGCTGGCGGTGCGGGGTGGGGAGGGTCGGATGGAGAATCTTGCTGTGGAGGCGGTGCTGGCGGCGGTGCAGCAGGTGTGATTCGCGGATTTCGGACTTGTTGACGGGATGAGGCTGACCGACACTCATGGTATCTGGAGGCGTCCTTGGGCAAGATCCAATCCCGCCGTGTAGTCGATTGCCCGAGTGCGGCGAGCGGGGTTGCGTGCGCTGCGGTGGCGATGCTGTTGTGGGGGGCGGTGGGGGTAAGCCACGGCCAGGCGAATGCGCCAACCGGCGCGGTGCCTCGAGCACCGGTCGGAGGACCACCGGGACCTGGGAAGACGTGGCTGCTGGAGGCGCAGTCGCTGTTGGCGGATCGTAAGGTGGGACAGATTGCGGTGCGTGCCGAGCGGAACCTTGGGGATTTGTTGAAGGACCCGGCGACGATCGCGGCGGCGGACGGGGATTTGCTGGTGCGGCTGGCGGTGTTGCGGGAGTTTGGGGCGATGTTTGCGCGGGTGGGGCGGGTGGAGGGGCCGGAGCGGGAGACGCTGAAGTGGTTACTGGCGAATGAGCCGCTGCTGGCGACGGTGATGCTGGCGATGTCGCCGCAGGATTCGCCGGACACGGCGCTGGGCGTGGTGTCGCGGATTCATTCGGACCACGGTGACAAGCCGGTGGCGTTTGCGGAGCTGACGGCTGCGCTGGCGGTGGTGTACGACAGCTTTGCGGATGTTTCCGGGGATGTGGCGGTTTCGCCGGACCCGGCGAAGGCGTCGCGGCTATTCGCGTTTTATACCAACGCGCGGGGGCAGATGCGTTTTGACCCGAAGACCTTGCCGTGGGAGTTGGGCGTGTTCGTGGTGGACTGTCAGGTTTCGGAGCAGGACCTTGCGTGGGCGCTGGGGCGGTATGGGGGTCGGCAGAAGCTGCGGGATCTGGTGTTTGACGTGCGGTATGAGGAGAACGCGCAGTACAGTCCGGTGGTACGGGGCGGCAGGCGGGTTCGGGGGGCAGGGTCGGGTTCGGGCGGGGCGGCGGGGGGAGAGGCGGGCGAGGGAAGTGTGGGACCGACGTTGGAGCAGCTGGCGCGGTCGGGGGGGAACACGCGGGACATGGCGATTTATGGGGTGTCGGTTTGTCGGGCGCTTGGGGTTCCGGCGGCGGTAATGTTTGGGGCGGTGGAGTCGGGGGATGTGTCGGCGTGGCTGGCGCTGTTGGAGGTGGTGAACGGTCGGGCGGTGTTTGATTTGACGGCGGGGCGGTTGGATATTTACCGGCAGTATCCGGGGCAGACGATTGATCCGCAGACGTTTGAGGTGGTGTCGGAGGAGGAGCTTGCGTTGTTGTCGGAGTTGCAGGGGATTTCGGGGGAGGATCGGCGGTTGTCGGCTGCGCTGTGCAAGCTGGCGGGTGCGGAGCGGGTGGGCGGGCGGGGGGTTCGCCTGACGGGGGAGGGGGAGGAGGGGAATGGGCGTCGGGTGGCGCTGCTGTTGCGGGCGGTGCAGGTGTCGGCGGCGAATCGGGCGGCGTGGGTGCAGTTGCGTGAGATGGCGCGGGCGACGCAACTGACGGCTGGAGATGTGGACGGGTTGATGGCGGTGGTGGAGAGGGGGATTGCGCCGAAGTATCCGGCGTTCGCGTTGGAACTCGCGAGGGATTTGGTGTCGTGGCGGGGGACGCAGGAGCAGATCGACGCGCTGGACCGGGCGAAGGAGATGTTGCAGAACCGACCGGACCTGCTTATGCGACTGCACCTTTATCGGGGTGATCTGCTGGCAGAGGCCAGGCGGGAGCGCGAGGCGTTGCAGCACTACGGGGCGATCCTGGAGCACGCTCGAGACGCCGGGCCGGTGGCGGCTGAGGCGATGGACCGGGTCGACCGGATTTTGCGTGAGCAGAAGGAGCTGCGGATGCTTCTGGAGACGTACAAGACGGTGTGGACGAAAATGCCGGTGCCGACGCTTGCGGTCAGCACGCAATCGACGACGTACTACCGGATCGGGGTTCGATACGCGGACTTGCTGGAGGAGACTGGGGAGGTGACGAAGGCGACGCAGGTGCGGCAGAGGCTGTCGAGCTTGGTGACGGATGGCGATGCGCGTCGGGGTGTCCGGATCTCGCGGTGAAGTTGGGGGGCGATAACCGCCCGCCGGTGTGCCGGCTGGAGGCACGAAGACACGGAGGGAAGACGGAGAAGAGGGAGAGAAAAAGTGGGGTCGGGCGACACATGTTTCCTAATAGAATGGCGATACAAAAAGTCTGAATCTCTAAACATTTCATCTCTCAGGTCTTACCTCCGTGTCTCTGTGACCCAAGCCGGTATCCCGGCGGGTGGTTCAATTCTCGGCGACGTCAGAGTGAGAGGAACCGTTGCACTGCCTCGGCCAGATCCAGCCGCGTTCCTTCTTGTTTCCATCGGGTCCACCAGGCGAGGAAGGGTACGACCTGCAATGTGGCGGTGGCGAGTTCGCGGTGGAAGAGCCGGGCCATGGGGCCGGCGGCGCGGAGGTAGCCGGTGTCGGTGAACCGGGCGAGGGCACGGGCGAGGTCGTAGGTGATGCTGTGGTGTTGCCAGACGATGCCACCGCCGGGGCGGCGGGTGAGGGTCGTGTACTGGGCGGTGGTGTGGCCGTCCATTGGCAAGCCGACCGAGCCGTTGGTGAGGATCGTTCCGCCGGACCAAAGGCGGGTTTGGGCGACGTGGTTATGGCCGCGGACGACGAGGCGTGGGGCCGAAGGCGAAAACATCTCCGAGAGCGCGGGGTCGGGCGTGTGGGGGTGGACGGAGTCGGTGTCGTTGCGGCGGGAAGCATGGAGGAAAATGGCGCCGTCCATGCCGGGGACCGCGAGGGTGGTGGGGAGGCGCAGGAGCTGTTCGCGGGCGTACGGGGGGGCACGCTCGACCACCCACCGCACGGGGGCCCACTGGGGCGCAAACCACTCGGGCGGTGCGTCGGGCGAATCGAAGGTGCCGACGTAGCGTTCGTGGTTGCCGCGCAGGATGCGCCACCCGAGCGAATGCACCAGCTCCCAGCACTCCCACGAATCCGGGCAGCCGACGACGATGTCGCCAAGGACGACGACCGCGTCGTGCCCGGTGGCGCGGATGTGCCGCGCGACGGCGAGCAGCGCCGGGAGGTTGCCGTGGATGTCGGAGATGACCGCGAGCTTCATGGTTCCCCCGGGCTGGGCGGCGTGGGTCAGCCGCGGGGCCAGTCGTCGCGGGTGAACTTTCCGTCCTGCGAGACGACCTCACCATCGATGGTGACGCGGCCACCCTTTCGCAGATCGACGACCATGTCCCAGTGCAGGCCGGAGGTGTTGGTGTTTCCGGTTTCGGGATAGCCGGCGCCGACGGCGAAATGGACCGTGCCGCCGATTTTCTCGTCGAAGAGCGTGTTGCGGGTGTAGCGGGAAATGGAGTAGTTCGTGCCGATGGCGCATTCGCCGAGGAAGCGGGCGCCGGCGTCCATGTCGAGCATGCCGTGGAGGAAGGCTTCGCCCTTGGTGGCGGTGGCTTCGACGACCTTTCCGTGGCGGAAGACGAGGCGGGCGTCGGTGACCTCGCGGCCCATGTGCACTGCGGGAAAGGAGAACTGGACGACCCCCTCGACCGAGTCGAGCACGGGTCCGGTGAAGACTTCGCCGTCGGGGAAGTTTTCGTGGCCGTCGCAGTTGATCCAGCGCATTGCCGCGACGCTCATGCGGAGGTCCGTGCCGTTGGCTGCGGTGACGTGGTAATCGGTCTTGCCGTTGAGGAAGTCGGTGAGGCGTTGCTGGGCGACGGAGACGCGCTTCCAGGCGGCGACGGGGTCGGGTTCGTGGAGAAGCCCCGCGGTGAAGACGAAGTTTTCGTATTCTTCGAGGGACATGTCGGCGTCTTGGGCGCAGGCGGGCGTGGGGTACTGGGTTCCGCACCACTTCAGGGAGCCCTCGGCGGCGCGCTTCATGAAGATTTCCATGATCGGTTTGCGGGCGGAGGAGCTGGCGGCGAGCTTGGCGGGGTCGGCTGAGGTCATCGAGCGGGTGTTGGACTCGGCCCAGACGTTGAGGGTGGCGTCGAGGGTTTCGATCTCGCGGACGGCCAGGGGGTGGACGTAACGGAGCTGTTCCTCGGATCCCTCGCGGACCATGATCTCGCTGAAGGCGTCGAGGGTGAGGCGGGGGATGGGGTGGCCGCCGGCGCGGACGACGGCTCGGTAGAGCTCGGTGAGCAGGGGGGCCGCGAGCTCCGGGCCGGCGAGTCGGACGGTTTGCCCCCTCTTCACGCCGACGGAATAATTGACCAGAACATCGGCCAGCCGGGTTAGCCTCGGATCTCTCATGCCCAAATGATAAGCCCCGCCAGCCGACGGTGGTTGGAGACTTTTTGGCAAACATGATTGAAAACCATCGCCCACTCGGGCAAGGTATCGAGTTAAAGGGTAAAGGTAGGTATGACACAAAATCTCTCGTCACCATGCGCGGTCATCATTTTCGGGGCCTCGGGCGATCTGGCCAAGCTCAAACTCATTCCGGCGATCTACGAGCTAGCCCGTGAAAAGCTGCTCTCGGATTCGTTCGCCCTGCTCGGATACGCCCGAACGGAGATTTCCGACGAGGCGTTTCGAGAAATCTGCCGAGAGGCGATCACGAAGAACGCGCGGACGAAGAAAGAGGGAATCGATGAGAAGGTCGTGAGCTGGCTTTTGGCGCGGACGTATTACCGCGCTGGAGGGTATGGCGACGCTCCGTCGTTCGAGAAGCTCAAGGCGACACTCGCCGAGCTCGACGTTAAGCACGGTTGCAATGGGTCGAGGCTTTTCTACATTTCGACGCCACCGGCTGCGTTCTCGCCGATTATCACGGGGTTGGGCGAGTGCAAGTTGGCGGTCAAGGGGTCGTTCGGCGAGAACGGAACGCCGTGGCAGCGCGTGATTATCGAGAAGCCCTTCGGGCGTGACCTCGCCTCGGCCAAGGCGCTTAACAAGACGTGTTTATCCCACCTGTCCGAGGAGCAGATCTACCGGATCGACCACTACCTTGGGAAGGAAACCGTTCAGAACCTGATGGTGATGCGGTTTGGCAACGCGATCTTCGAGCCGATCTGGAACTACAAGTACATCGACCATATCCAGATCACCGTGGCTGAGAAGGTGAACGTCGACGAGCGCGGGGGGTACTACGAAACCTCCGGCGCGACGCGAGACATGATCCAGAACCACATTTTCCAGATCTTGGCGCTGGTGGCGATGGAACCGCCGGCTGGGCTGGACGCCACGTCGGTGCGAGATGAAAAGGTGAAGGTGTACCGCTCGATCCGCCCGATTCGACCGGGTCTTTTTGACGAGCAGTGCGTCCGCGGGCAGTACGGCCCGGGGACCGCACACGGGAAGACCTCGCCGGGCTATCTGGCGGCGAAGGGCGTTTCGCCGACTTCGAAAACAGAGACATTTTCGGCGCTCAAGCTGTTCATCGACAACTGGCGCTGGTCGGGCACGCCGTTCTATATCCGCACTGGCAAGTTCCTGCCTGAGAAGGTCTCGGAGGTGACGGTGCGGTTCCGCTCGCCGCCGCTGACGCTGTTCCAGAAGTCTTCGGATGCGGTGGTGTATCCCAACGACCTGATCATCCGCGTGGCACCCGAGGAGGGGATCTCGCTCCGCCTCAATGGCAAGGTCCCCGGCGGGGCGATGAACATCAAGTCGGTCGCGATGGACTTCTTCTACAAGAACACGTTTAAAACCGAAGCCCCCGAAGCCTACGAACGCCTGATCTACGACTGCACCGTCGGCGAAGCCGGGCTCTTCATCCGCGGCGACGAAGCCGAAGCGGCGTGGTCCGTCATCGACCCCATCGAAAAACACTGGGCCGAATCCCCAAAAATGCCCGAGCAATACGCACCCGGAACCTGGGGACCGAGAGGCGCCCAACGCCTCATCCAAGCCGACGGCCGCCAGTGGGTCGTCTCCTCCGACGCCGAAACACAGCCCATCCTCGCGTGCGCCCTGTAGATCGCAGCATCTTCACCACTGCATTTATTCTCTTCAACCTGCATCGGCGCACAGATCCTTTTGTACCCAAAGGTCCCTTCGAATTTCTCCCCAGCTGGTTCAGGACGAGCTGAATCGAACGCCGTTCATCCCTCTGAAGGTTCACCTTGTCAGTGGCAAAACTGTCAACATCGACCGCCATGAAACCGCGTGGATGTTGACGCACGGCTTGCTCGTTTTTCAAGGCACCAAGCCCGGCACCCACCGTGCCAGCGGTTATGACGTTATCGACTTATGGGGAGTCGAACGAATCGAACAACGCCTCTCCCCGCGGCGCAAAAAAACCGGTTGAACTGACCGACCCACCCACTCTTGCTTTCTTCTGGTCATGCAACTTGTTGGTCAGCTTCCGTGCGCTTCGGCCGCCCTCCGTGACCCCCACGTCGGCAGCCGCTCCTATCCTCCCCCATGCCCAAAAAGTCCAAGCTCAAAATCCTCGCACAAACCCCCGCCTCCGCCGGATACGCATTTCCGCCTGAATGGGCCCGCCACGCCGGAACATGGTTTTCCTGGCCGAGGCCGGAGGGCATCTCGTTTCCCGGCAAGTATCACACCGTCCCCGAGAACCTCGCCCGGATCTTCGCCGAGATCGCACCCCGCGAAGCCGTGCACGTCAACGTGCCCAACGAGAACTACGAGTTGCTCGTGCGCAACCAGCTCGTCGAGAGCGGGTTTCCGAAGGCGCTGATGAAGAACGTCCACTTCCAGCACATTCCTACCAACGAAAACTGGTGCCGCGACCACGGGCCGGCTGTGGTGCTCAACGCCAAGGGCCGCGCCGTCATCGTCGACTGGGGCTTTAACGCCTGGGGTGGAAAGTACCCGCCGTTCGACGCTGACGACGCCGTGCCTACGAGGGTTGCAGAGGTGCTCGGCTTGCCGGTGAGCTACCCGGGAATTGTGATGGAGGGCGGCGCGATCGATGTTAACGGCGCTGGCTCGCTGCTGACCACCACCGACTGCCTGTTAAACAAGAACCGCAACCCCGACCTCTCGAAGTCGCAGATCGAGCAGTACCTGCGAGACTACTACGGCCAGAGCAACATCCTTTGGCTGACCGGCGGCATCGAGGGCGACGATACGGACGGCCACGTCGACGACCTCGCCCGGTTCATCTCCCCCACCCAGATCGTCTTCGCCACCCAGCCTGACCCCAAAGACCCCAACCATCGCACCCTCAAACGGGTCCGCAAACAGCTCGACACCCTTCGCGACCAGGACAATCGCCCCTTCGAGATCGTCGAAATCCCCATGCCCTCCCCAGTCGTCCACGATGGCGAGCATCTCCCCGCCACCTACGTCAACTTCTATTTCGTCAACGGCGCCCTCTTAGTCCCCACGTACCGCGACAAACGCAACGACAAACTAGCCCTTGGCGTTCTCCAATCCCACCTCCCCGAGCACAAAGTCATCGGCATCGACTGCACCGAACTCATCTGGGGCCTCGGCGCGATCCACTGCCTTACCCAGCAAATCCCCGCGCACCGGTGAAAGCGGGTTCACCACAGAGGGCACGGAGAAACGCGGAGAAACACATTCATGGAGGCGGACGCGACGCGGGTGAGGCCGAAATCTGGTTATCAATGGAATGACAATCGGAATTGCCTTCTTTGTCTTGATCTGTGTTCTCTCTGGCAAAAATGTCTTCTCTGTGTTTCTCCGTACTTCTCCGGGCCTCCGTGGTTAACCCGCTTTAAACGACGGCATCCAGTGGTAGAGCATGAAGTACACCACTACGCCGGAGATCGAGACGTAGAACCAGATGAACCACGTGGGTTTGGCGATTTTGCGGTGGCCGGACCAGTTGCGCTTGTAGGCGCGCCAGACAGCGAGGAAGATCATCGGTAGCATTCCCACAGCCGCGATCAGGTGGGG
>JBBRUM010000149.1:0-8317 GCA_038247815.1 Tepidisphaerales bacterium
GACAACCGCGCCCTGGTCAAACTCATCCAACGCTTCGTCGACCGCGAAATACCCGACCTCATCGCAGCCGAGCACGCCAAATGCCGCCGACTCCTCGTCGCCACCACCGACCTCGACACCCAACGCCCCGTCATCTGGGACATCAACGCCATCGCCTCCAGCTTTGACCCCGACAAGCTCCGGCTCTTTCGTGACATCCTCCGCGCTAGCGCCTCCATCCCCGCCCTCTTCCCACCGGTGTACCTCGAAGTCGCCGCTGTCGGAAAAAAATACCGCGAGATGCACGTCGACGGCAGAAGCACCATGCAGGTCTTCCTCTTCGACTCGGGGATCGGTGCGAACGTCCTCGCCCGCGCCCCGATCAACACCACCCGCGTTCCCATCCGCGTCTGGGTTCTTCGCAACGCCCGCTTCGCCCCCGACCCCGTGCAGGTGAAAATATACCCTCCGCAGCATCGCAAGCCGGTCCATCAGCACCCCCATCCTCGCACAGGGCAAGGGCGACCTACTGCGCATCCACGCCAACGCCGTCGCCATGGGCATGAACTACTGCCTCTGCTCCATCCCTGAGTCCTTCAAGGAGCCCCTCCCCGAACCCTTCGACCGCGACTACATCTGCAAGTTCGGCTACGACGTGGGGCCTTACCGAAGACCCTTGAACGCGCTAACCCCCTTCGGCGTTGTGAAAAACCTCCTATAAGAGCAACTTCTGGCGCAGCCTGAATCCGCACCACCCCTCGCCACATACCCGAAACGGCCACTTTCAGAGCATTTGTCACCACTGTGACACACCCATCGACCCCCCCGGCGTACCAACACCTACAGTTCCATGGGCTTCACTGGAGAAAACACATGCGAGGAGTATCTGTCATGGCAAAATTCGGACTAGCCGGGTTCCTGGGTCTTGCGGCATCCGTCGCCGGCGTCGCTCTTCCCGCACCCGCGAAGGACGTCGCCCCCGCCGCAACCAACGTCGCCACCCGCGTTGCGGTCTTCGCAGGCGGATGCTTCTGGTGCACCGAAGCCGCCTTCGAACAACTCGATGGCGTCACCGACGTCGTCTCCGGTTACGCCGGCGACAAGAAAGACAACGCCTCCTACCGCGTCGTCGGCTCCGGCGCGACTAAACACGCCGAAGCCATCCGCATAACCTACGACCCTAAAAAGATCACTTACGGCCAGCTCCTCCAAGTCCTCTTCACCATCTCCGAGCCCACCGTCAAAGACAAACAAGGCCCCGACGAAGGCCCCCAATATCGCATGGCCGTCTTCTTCGCCGACGACGAAGAAAAACAGGTCACCGAGGCGTACATCGCCCAGCTTACCGCCGCCAAGGTGTACAACGAACCCATCGCCACCACCGTCGAACCCATCGGCGCCGGCTTCTTCGTCGCCGAGGACTACCACCAGGATTACGTCAAGCACAACCCCAGCCAGCCGTACGTTCGAGCGTGGTCCCTGCCGAAGGTCGAAAAGGTCCGCGCCGCCTTCCCCGACAAGGTGAAGAAGTAATCGCAGCGAACGAACGCGATTAGTAAGAAACACTCCTGCGGGCGCGACACCATCGCGCCCGCTGCTGTTTCGTACCCCAGATCAGGGCTTGAACCCGAGCTTCATCGCCATCGCCAGATGCTCCGCCCGCTCGGCGTCGTACACCTTGGCGTCCACCGCGCCTGCCCCATGGCGGAACGTAAACGCCGGACTCCGAACGACAGACACCTCCGGCCCGTCCTTGGCGACGGGCGTCGAATGCGTGCGGTCCGAACTCGGGGGGGTGGAATACATGGGCGACAGATGATACCGAAAGAGAACGACGCCGACCGCCGATTGTTTCCCGAATACGGCGACAACCCCTCGATCGGTTTTGCCCGAACCAGGGTCCGGGCGACAAAATAAACGCAATCAATTTGCATTTGCATGTTGATGGCGATATTCTCCTCCGAAGTTAATCCCGCGTTTCCGATTCCGGCACCGGCGCGACACCGCGAGGTTCGTCCCCGGCGGAGAAAGACCGACCCGTCGGCGTAGATTCGAAGGTCGGCGCGTGGGGCAGTCAGAGGAAAGAACAACCCTTCGCTCGATCAGGTTCGCACGGCGCCCGGGCGTCGTCGGTGGGTGGTCGCGCACATTTGTTGACCCGCGTCGTCGGGTCGGAAGAGAGTAAGTGATGAAGAACCGTGTCTTGAGTCTCGTTGTCGCCGCCGCCGCGGCGTCCGTGTCGTCCGTTGCCATGGCGCACGACCCCCAATTCGCCCAGTATTACATCGGGCGAGACGTCCGCCAAACCGTCCCCACCGGCACCTACGCCAACCTCCCCAACCCCAACTTCAACCGCCTCACGCTCCTCTTCGCCCACACCTACACCGCCACCCCCGACATCAACCATTACCACTCCAAGAGCACCTACTCCTACTTCGGCCCGAATCTCGGCGCCGCCACCACCGTTCAGCCGTTCAACGGCAACGCAGCCGGTCTCCCCTCGGCCAACTTCCTCCCCGAGGGCGGCACGCTCGGCAACTCGCCGCGCCTTCAGCTCCTCCCCGGATCGGGCGCTTTCGCCGGGAAGTTCATCTCCGGCCTCGCCGGCTTGCTGACCCCGCACGATGAGGACTTCGGTAAGCTGGAGCTCAAGTCCGTCGACACGCTCGCCTCCTTCGCCCCCGGTTCGCCGGGTAACGTCCTGTTCGTCTCCGGCGGGGCGGCACCGGCCAACCGCTGGACCGGCTCGATGGCGGGCAGCAACCTCACGCTCGTTCTCGTTTCCATCTCCTCGGGCTTGTCGGTCGCCGACCTCTCCGGAGCCACCGTCCTCTCCAGCCCGGGAGACTCGGTCGCCCTCGGTGACGGCGGGGCGGGTCTGGGCTTCACACCCGTCCTTCAAACCCTCTCCGGTAACCTCGCCAACCACTTTGTCACCTTCAAGATCGTCGACAGCGGCACGGGTAACGCCGGCGCACCCTGGCTGGAGTCCGGCCAGTTCGTGATCAACGCCGTCGTCCCCGAGCCTGCCGCACTCGGCTTGCTCGCGCCCCTCGCCGTGATGCTCCTCCGCCGCCGCTAACGCGGTATTGAAATGCAGGCTGTTCCACCTTGGGCGGGTGGCGACGCGTGGGTCGCCGCCCGCTTCTTTGCGTCACGACCCCGACTTGTCGACCCCAAAACCGCCCTCAACCGCACCGCCCCCCGCACCGCCCCCCGCACCGCCCCCCGCACCGCCCCCCGCACCGCCCTCAACCGCACCGCCCCCCGCACCACCCCCCGCACCGCCCCCCGGTTCAGCCGGCGACTCCACCCGCGGCACCTTCGCTTCAGGGCTCCTCCCCGCATCCCGCAACGCCTTCCTCAGCAAATACTCCAACTGCCCGTTCACCGAACGCAGCTCATCCCCAGCCCACCGCTCCAGCGCCTTGTGTACCTCGGGGTCCAGTCGAAGCAAAAATGGCTTGCGCTCGGCCATGACAACATCCCGGCGAAATCCGCAACCGCGTCCGATCGTTTCAAACAACCCCCGGGCGTGCCGACAACATTCGCACGTCCGGGCAACGCTGCGTGAACCTAAGGGTGCATCGTCCCCGCGTTGATCACCGGCTGAGCGTCGTGGTCCGAGCACAGCACCACCAGCAGGTTCGACACCATCTGCGCCTTCCGCTCGGGGTCGAGGTTGATGATGTTCCTCTTCTCCAAGTCCGCCAGCGCCATCTCAACCATCCCCACCGCGCCCGCCACGATCAACGACCGCGCCGCGATCACCGCGCCCGCCTGCTGCCGACGCAACATCGAACTGGCGATCTCAGGCGCGTACGCCAAGTGCGAAATCCGAGCCTCAATCACGTTCACCCCCGCCTTCGACAACCGCGCCTCCACCTCGCCCTGTAGCCGCTCGGCGATCTCCTGCGTGTTCCCACGCAGCGACATCTTCCCCTCCTCGTGCGCGTCATACTGATACTGCGTCGCCAGGTTCCGAAGCGCCGCTTCGGACTGAACGTGCACATAATTTTCGTAGTCGTCCACCTCGAACGCGGCCTCAGCCGTGTCGACCACCCGCCACACCACCACAGCCGCGATCTCGATCGGCGAACCGTCATGGTCGTTGACCTTGAGCTTCGAACTCTCGAAGTTGCGTATACGCAACGAGATCGACTTCTTGGTGTAAAACGGATTGGCGTACTTCAGCCCCGGCTGACGCACCGTTCCGACATAACGCCCGAAAAGCTGCAACACCTTCCCCTCGGTGGGCGCAACGGTGAACAACCCGAACCACGCGATGAACAGGACAACCGCCACGACGGACACCACCGCCCCCAGTGGCCCACTTTTCAGGTTCACCGCAAAGATAAACCCCGCTACCGTCGAGAGACTTCCGACGAAAAGCAGCACCAAAGCCCCAAGTCCTGACTCGACATTCTGGACGATCTCTTTCTGCATGCCCAATCCTTCTTTGATGTCGTCATGATATCACTTTGAAATCAAAGGGCAAATTCATGGAGATCGAACGGTGTTAAATCTTACGCCGACTCTATTTCCGGGTTAATTTAACGCCAAGTGTAGAGCAGCAGTTTTAGGGCAAGATGCGGAGTTGGTCGGGTCGTGTAAGGATGATTTGGGGGTTGCCCCGATATTCGTCGATCGTCCCAGTCAGCTCCACAGTTTTATCGGTGAGTCCAGCCGAGAGGTCGCTGCCGAGGGCGTCTCGGAACGATTTGAGGTTGCGTTCAAAGATGACGGAATTGAAACCCGACTCCTTGGCGTCTTTGAACTCGATGCGGAAAACTTTCCCGGTGGAGGAGAGTTTCGCGCTGGAGATTTTTCCGGTGACGACGGCGGTTTTTCCGATGTGGGCGCGAATTCCAGCGACATCGGCGGCGTCGATCTTCGCCGGGCGGGAGCTCGGCTGGGAACTTGGCGACGGTGTGGATTGGCCCGCCACCGTTCGGGCGGCAGGAACACCAGCGACCAGCCCGACCAGCAGGCACGAAAGGACTGCAATCTGACACATTCTGACTCCGTATTGGTTAGTTGGACAACGTGAAGTATGCCGCCGATTTTAGTAGGCTTGTAAAGAGGCCTATTCTGGGTGCCCTAAACAGGGGGGGGTCGTTTAAAATTAGAAGGTTTGTGCTAGGGCGACTACGGGTGGCTAGGAACGGGGCGAGGGGCGGGGGAAAGTTGTGCCGTACCGGGGCGCGTGCTCCAGGCGGTGGCTCGCGTCGAATCGGGTCGGGAAGTTATCCGGTAAGGCAATCGGGCTAAACGGTTTCCGAGGTATAGGTGTTTCGCAAGGAAGAGAAGAGGTCGCGTATGGAACGATTTACGATGAGAATTCAACTGGACCGCGAAGCCCGCGAGGCGCTGCTGGAACTGTGTGAACGTACGGGAATGACCCAGATTGCAGTCATGTCGCGCGTGCTCTCATGGTTCTCGAAGCAAAACGAAGTGATCCAATCACGGGTTCTTGGCGGATTGTCGGATGAAACGGTCGCCGAATTGGCCAAGCAAATGCTGACCAAAATGGCCTCCGGCAAGCTCGACTCCGCCGGCCGGGTCCCGTCCGGGTCCAAATCGAACACGTGAGGACGCCTGCGTGACGGAGAGACTCGCCTGTCGATAGCTCGGGTGGGCACTCAACAGATGAACTGTACCCCAAGAAAATTGCATGACTATGTTCCAATGTGCGATTCTGGTTCGAAAGAACAATCTCTTGTGGAAATTCTATCCGTGACGCGAGAATACTTATATAACCACACTCTACTACCCTAAGGCACTTTTATGCTACGGGGTAGGCAACAAACATGGGAGAAATATGGCCAAGCGCATTATCATGCGGATCGAACTTACGCCCTCTGCCAAAGAGGCGCTTCAGAATTTCGCCGACCGTGCCGGGATGACTCAGTTCGCCATCACGTCGCGGCTTGTCGAATGGTTTGCGACTCAACCGGAGACGATTCAGTCGGCGGTTCTCCGTCGCTACCCGTCTGAGATTGAGGTCGACATCGCCAAGCTCATCCTCAAACGGATGGCCGGCGAGACAAAGAAGTAGCGCATCGGGCTTGGAGAGTTTGTCTGCCCTGAAGTGAGGCAGTCCAGCACCTTGAGTGATGACGTCGAGGGATTGTCGCTTCATTGCGTACCTCCCCGCTGGCCATATATCATAACAAACAAAAGACCCGGTCGAGGTGATCCTCGACCGGGTCTTCTCATCTCCTGTTACGCGAGACACCACCTTACAGCACTCCCGCCATGCCGGTTTCGATCCGCGTGTGGATGTATTGCCTGGGGTCGGTGACATGGCCGGTCAGTGCGCTGGCGGCGACGGTGAGGGGGGAGGCGAGGTAGACGCCGGCGCGTTTGTCGCCCATTCGTCCCGGGAAGTTGCGGTTGGTGGTGGAGATGCAGGTGATGGGTTCATTGAGGCGGCCGAAGGTGTCGGGGGGGCCGCCGAGGCAAGCGCCGCAGCCGGAGGGGCCCATGAGGCAGCCGGCGTCGACAAGGACGTCTTCGATCGACTTTTCGTTACCCTCGCGCTTGGCGCCGCGGAGGTTGAGTTCCTTCATGTCTTGATGGACTTCGGTGCTGCCGGGGACGACGTAAGTGGGGATTTTGACGGTGTGGCCCTTGAGGATGTTGGCTGCGAAGATCATGTCGGTGATCTTTCCACCGGTGCAGGATCCGATGTAGGCGCGGTCGAGTTTGACGTGGCGGCAGTTGTGGGCGGTGTCTTTGTTGTCGGGGGAGTGGGGCTTGGCGACCATCGGTTCCATGGTGGCGAGGTTCCAGTCGTAGCTGGAGTGGTAGGCGGCGTCGCCGTCTTCGGTGACGACGTCCCAAGTGGGGCGGTTCGAGCGGGCGCGGACGTAGGCGAGGGTTTTTTCGTCGACGTCGCAGACGCCGTTCTTACCGCCGGCTTCAATGGCCATGTTGGTCAGGGTCATGCGGTCTTCGAGGGTGAGCGAGGAGATGCCGTCGCCGGTGAAGTACATCGAGCGGTAGGTGGCGCCGTCGACGCCGATTTGGCCGATGACGGCGAGGATGAGGTCCTTGGCGGTGAGGTAGGGGGGGATTTCGCCGTCGAAGCCGAAGCGCATGGTTTGGGGCACTTTCAGCCAGGTTTTGCCCGTGCCGAGGGTGAAGGCCGCGTCGGTGTTGCCGACGCCGGAGGCGAACTGGCCGAACGCGCCGGCTGTGCAGGTGTGGGAGTCGGTTCCGAGGAGGATTTCGCCGGGGCGGACGTGGCCTTCCTCGGGGAGTGCTTTATGGCAGACGCCCTTGTAGTTGGTTTTGGTGGGGTCGCGGTAGGGGGAGGGCATGCCGGGATTGCCGGTGACGAACTCGGGGTCGTAGTAGTAGGGGAGGCCCTGCTCCTTGACGAAATCGCGGAGGATTTGGATGTTCCGATGGCACTTGCCGTCGGCTGTGAAGATGTAGTGGTCGGGGATGACGACGACGGAGTTTTTGTCCCAGACTTTGGCGTTTCTGCCGAATTTTTCGTGGAAGATGCCGATGGTCCCCGGTCCGCAGACGTCGTGGGTCATCAGGACGTCGACGTCGACCCAGACGTTGTCGCCGGGGAGGACGTGCGAGCGACCCGAGTGCTTGGCGAGGATCTTTTCGGTGATGGTCATTCCGGTGGGCATGCGAACTCCGAATTCCGGCGAGGCCGGGCGGTGGGGCGTGTGAGGGGACACGAACACGACGAAGCGTCGCTGGGGGGTGGGGCGACGAGCCATCCAGCCGGGTCACGGCGGGGCTCGATTGTATAGCTCAAAAGTCGGGGATGCGGGGTAGCTCGGCGAACAGCGTTGGCTGGAGGGGAAAGATATTGCGAGAAATTGCGGAACTACGGGGCGGCTCGCTGGCGGTTCTTCTCCAGCTCGGCGAGGACTTTGAGGCGTTTGTGTTCCATTCGGGCGCGTTCGTGCATTTCGAAGACCCAGGGGAAATGGCCTTCGTTGCGGCGGTAAAGGACGCCCAGCCACCATGCGGCAAGGTGGCCGAAGTAAACGGCGAGGGGGGTGGAGATCCCTGCGGCCAGCCACCACCAGCCGAGGTACGTTCTGTCCGTGCCGAACAGCGACGCCGACGCGATGAGGAGGGCGAAGCACGCGGCTACATGGAGGATGACGGCGGTGAGGGCGAGCACGAGCGTCGGGATGTACTGTCCGCCGAGGACGACGATCGTGCCGAGCAGGCGGTCTGGGCGGAGGTTGGCGACGTGCTGGGAGGCGCAGAAGACCAGGGCGACGGCGGGAAAGGCGAGCGCCCCGAGCATCAGCAGCGTGCCCGAGCCGATGAACTGGATCGCGCCGCCGGTCTTGAGCGC
>JBBRUM010000150.1:0-8314 GCA_038247815.1 Tepidisphaerales bacterium
CGGAACGCCCCTTGACCCCCCCGCTTACCTCCCAACAATGTACCCGCACCCTCACCGCGACGGATAGTCACTTTTCCCATTGCAGCCATTTATGTCCTCCATTGACGACCAGATCACCGAAGTGTCCTCAGCGGCACTCGCCGAACTCGCCCTCGCCGCCTCCCCCGACGCGCTCGAATCCTTCCGCATCAAGTACCTCGGAACCAAGGGCAAACTCAAAGACATGATGTCGCTCCTCGGCAAGGCCCCGAAGCAAGACAAGCCGCTCCTCGGCCAAAAGCTCAACGCCCTCAGCACCACAGTCAAAGCCGCCTTCGAGGCGCGGCAGGTCGAGGTCGCCGCTACGGGCGCCCCCACCACAGCCGGCCCCGACGTCACGGAACCCGGCGATCGCCCCCCCCTCGGCCGACGACACATCCTCATGCAGGTCGTCTCCGAACTCACCGACCTCTTCGCTCGCATGGGCTTCGCCGTCGCCTCCGGCCCGGAGGTCGAAGACGACTTCCACAACTTCATCGCCCTGAACATCCCCCAAGCCCACCCCGCCCGCGACCCGCTGGACAACTTCTATCTCACCACCGGCATTGGCGACGCCGACGCCGGCCCCCTCCGCCTACTCCGCACGCAGACCTCCACCGTGCAAATCCGCGTCATGGAAACCCAGCCGCCGCCGATCCGCGTCGTCATCCCCGGCCGCGTCTACCGCCCCGACACCCACGACGACACCCACCTCTCGCAATTCCACCAGCTCGAAGCCCTCGTCGTCGACACCCACGTCACCTTCGTCGACCTCAAAAGCACCATCCTCCAGTTCGTCAAAGCCTACTTCGGCCCGAACACCCGCGTCCGATTCCGCCCGAGCTTCTTCCCCTTCACCGAACCCTCAGCCGAGGTCGACGTCTGGTTCGAGGACAAAAACCGCTGGATCGAACTCGGCGGCTGCGGAATGGTGCACCCCAACGTGCTCCGCGCCTGCAAGATTGACCCCGAGGAGTTCTCCGGCTGGGCGTTCGGGTTCGGTATCGAGCGGATCGCGATGCGCAA
This sequence comes from Tepidisphaerales bacterium, assembly GCA_038247815.1. Classification (GTDB taxonomy): domain Bacteria; phylum Planctomycetota; class Phycisphaerae; order Tepidisphaerales; family Tepidisphaeraceae; genus JBBRUM01. The sequence goes on from JBBRUM010000150.1 coordinate 1,045, forward strand.
GTACGGGATCAACAACATCCGACTGTTCGTGGAGAACGACGTGCGATTCCTCGGGCAGTTCTGACGGGCAAGGCTGCCACCGAGCGCACAGACCTTGGGAGAGCACAGAGAGGAATAGGGGATACCCGTTGTTTTAGTGGGGCATGGGAAACTTGTGTGCAAACGCGGCGACTTCGGCGCGGATGGAGGCGAGCTTCGCGTCGTCGGCGCGGGCCATCATGGCGCGGTCGATGAAGTCGGCGACCGGGGTCATGTCGGCTTCCTTCAAACCGCGCGTCGTCAGCGCCGGCGTTCCCAGACGGATGCCCGAGGTCACCCGGGGGGGGCGGGGGTCGCCCAGGATCGCGTTGTAGTTGCAGATAATCCCGGCTTTGTCGAGGGCGACGGCCACTTCGATCCCCGTCAGGTCAGCCGACCGCGCACGAAGGTCGACGAGCATCAGGTGGTTGTCCGTCCCGCCGGACTGAAGTCGGTGACCGCGTTGCGTCAGTGCCGCAGCCAGCGCCTTCGCGTTGGCCACGATTTGGGCGGCGTAGGTCTTGAATGACGGCTGAAGATCCTCGAGGAACGCCACGGCCTTGGCGGCGATAATGTGCATCAGCGGCCCGCCCTGCGTACCCGGGAAGACCTTCTGGTTGATCTTCTTCGCCAGTTCCTCCGAGTCGGTCATGATCAGCCCGCCGCGGGGGCCTCGGAGGGTTTTGTGCGTCGTCGTCGTCACGATATGGGCGTGCGGGAAGGGCGACGGGTGCACCCCGCCGGCGACCAACCCCGCAATGTGCGCGATGTCAGCCATCATCACCGCGCCTACTTCGTCTGCAATCTCGCGGAACTTCTTGAAGTCGATGATCCGGGGGTACGCAGAGTACCCGCAGAGGATGGCTTTCGGCTTGACCGCGTGCGCCTTGGCTCGGACGGAGTCGAAGTCGATCGTCTGAGTCTCCGGGTCCAGGTCGTAGTGCTCCGGCTTGTAGAACTGCGCCGAGGTGTTGAGCTTCATTCCGTGCGACAGGTGCCCGCCAGCCGAGAGGCTCAGCGAAATGAACGGGTCGCCGGGGTTCATAATCGCCATGAACGCCGCCAGGTTCGCGTTCGCCCCCGAGTGCGGCTGGACGTTGGCGAACCCGCAATTGAACAGTTTCTTCGCCCTGTCAATGGCGAGGTTTTCCACCTGGTCGTAGTACCCGCACCCTTGGTAGTACCGCGCCCCGGGATACCCCTCGGCGTACTTGTTGGTCATGCACGACCCAGCCGCCTGCATCACGGCTTGCGACACATGGTTCTCCGACGCGATGAGTTCCAAGGTCGACTCTTGGCGTTTCTCTTCGAGTCGGATCAGTTCGGCGACGGCTGGATCGGTGTGGGCAAGATCTGACATGGCGGGGGCCTCCAGAAGCAGGATTCTGCGATTGTGCGTCCCCGGTTCGTTCGGGGACGAAGACTATAGCGACTTTCGGCCCGAAGAGTGCCCCTCCGTCCTAGGTACCCGGCCTTCGGAAGTTTCATACCCCCCGGCGCAACCAGTATGGTGAAGGTGCCGCCCTTTCTCCGACGGAGCCCACCCTGCCGGACAGTCCTGATGACGCTTCCCTACTCCGCCAACTTCAGAGCGGCGACCCCAAGGCCTTGGACGCACTCCTCCGCGCACACGGCCCGCGCATGTACGCCCTCGCCTATTCCCTCCTCGGCCGCCGTCCCGAGTTTCGAACCGATGCAGAAGACGTCCTACAGGAGTCCCTGCTCGGCGCCCTCAAGTCGGCCAAACGTTTCGAGGGGCGGTCGTCGCTTTCAACGTGGCTTGGTCGCATCGTCGCAAACCAAGTCCTCGCCCTCCGACGGTACAAGAAAGTGCGAAAGGCGGATTCTTTCGACGAGTCCCTCGCCCAGCCGTCTGCCGCGCCGTCTCCCGACGCCAAGGTCGATGTCGACCGTATCCTCCAAGTCCTCTCCGAAGAGCACCGCCACATCGTCGTCCTCCGCGAACTACAAGGACTTTCCTACGAAGAGATTGCAACCGTCCTTAACATCCCCAAGGGCACCGTCGAGTCGCGGCTCTTCCGCGCCAGACAGTCCCTCCGGGAGAAATTCCCCGAGTTCCTCACCTAAAGATCCGTTCACAGTTCAGACTGTCCGTACCGCCCAAGCCTTTTACGTCCGGGTGCAACCATGACCCCATGTGATCCGTTCCAACTCTCGCTGTTCCACGACGGCGAGCTCTCCGCAGCCGAGTCCGAACTACTCAAGCTCCACCTTCGCGAATGCGCCGACTGCCGCCTCGCCCTGTCCCAATACCGCCGACTGTCGGCTGCCTTCGACCATGCCGAAGGCCCAGCCCTCTCCCCCACCGCCATGGCACGCATCTCCCGTGACGCCACCTCAGCCGAACGCATGAGACTCGTCCTGAACATCGCCCGCCCCTTCGCCGCCGCAGCCGCCCTCATCCTCGCCGTCGGCGTGCCCATGCTCCTCGTCAGCCCCGACGTCAGCGCCTCCCCCGCCCACACTGCGGCGCTCCCGGCTATCTGGGAGTCCGCCGTGGTCGGCGGATCGGCTTCCCGCGATTCCGATCCCTCTCACTCCTCCCCCCAAGCCCAAATCACCGAATTCATCGCCAACGACCTCGCCACCGCCCGCCGCTAGCCGCCCCCACCCCCCCATTCCACCCCATGACGCGGTCTCAACTCATCATCGCCACGGCCTTCCTCGGTATCTTCAGCGCCGGCGTCATCTCCGCGCTAGTCGCCGGAAAGTTCCTCGCCCCCAAGCCCGCCGAACAGACCGACCGCCGCGGCCCCCGCTCGATGATCAGCGAGCGCCTCCAACTCACCCCCGACCAGCACGAAAAGATGCGCGAGATCTGGTCCGCCTTCCGCGAACAACAGTCCGCCCAGTCCTCCGACGCCCGCCGGGCATTGCAACAACAACGCGATGAACAACTCCGTTCACTTCTCAGCGACGAACAGAAAGCCAAGCACGAGGTCGTCCTCGCCAAGTACGAATCCCAGATGCTTGAGCTGAAAGAAAAGGGCGACGCGGCGTTCCAGCTAACCGTCCAGAAAACCCGCGAAATCCTCACCCCCGACCAGCGGACCAAGTACGATGAAATGCTCAAGGAACGCACCACCGGCGACCGCCGAGACGACCGCCGCGGCCCCCCCGGTCCCCCCGGTCCCCCCGGCGGCGGATTCCCCTTCAGCGGCGAAGGCCGCGGACCCGGCGGCAAGCCCCCCACCACCCAGCCTGCGCCCTCAAAACGCTAAACCAACACTTTCCCCGCCCAACTCAGATCGCACCGCCAACCCACGCTTTCCAACTTTTCCGGACGATCCCGTGCTTTCAGCGGATTCGCCAACTGACAGGGAAGCAACCCGTGCCCTCGGGCTACCGTTCAAACGAGATCCTCTATGACCCCCCTATTCAACGAAACCGCCGGTTCGAGTCTTTCTCCGCATAACTTCCGTCACCGCGCCGACGCCTGGTCGGGTCGACGGAAGGGCTTCACGCTCGTCGAACTCCTCGTTGTCATCGGTATCATCGCGATTCTCATCGGTATCCTGCTCCCGACTCTCTCCAGGGTCCAGAAGGCAGCCGCGCGAACCGCCTGCGCCGCCCAACTCCGCGAAATGGGCAACATCTTCCAGATGTACCTCAACGACTCCAAGGGCAAACTCCCGGGGGTCAACCCGCTGCCCGCGCTCGTAGATCCCCAGCCGTTCAACTCCGCCGCCCTACTCTGGGACGCTTTCGAACCCTACACCAAGTACGGGTTGACCCGCGAAAACTTCCGCAACAGCAAACGCAATATCTGGCAGTGCCCATCCGACAAACGCCTTTTTGCCGACGACATCAACTCCGGCTTACCCCAGACCGACACCTATTACGACCTTTACGGAACCAGCTACGAGTACAACTTCTTCATGAACGAGTTCTACGGGTTGGAGTCCGCCCGTGACGGTCGCCTCAAGCCGCCGCACGCCCCGTTCCGCGAAGCCCTCGCCGACCAAGAGAGGCGCGGCACGACCGCCGACAAGTTCCGCCTTTTCAACGACTTCTCCTACTTCCACGGCAAGAAGGGCACCCTCGGCAACATGAACTTCCTCTTCGCCGATTGGCACGTGTCGGACCTCGCCGGCTCCTCATCGGCGCGAAACCAAAACGCCGGCGGGCGCTAGGACCCACCTTCGCCCCCGCGCTAACCTTCAACGACTTCAGCCATCCAAAGGGAACCACATCATGACGAACACGATCGGAAAAAAATCCAATAAGAAACTGTTCACGATCGTCGGTGCCGTGGCCGGGCTTCTTATCGCCGGCGGCGTCGTCGCAGCCGTCTTCGCCAACCGCAGTCCCACCGCACCCCCGCCAAACGCCCCCGTCAAAGACATCCTCAAGTTCGCCGCCACTGACGCCTGGGCCAAACTGCCCCCAGACCAGCTCCAGAAGTACTACGACGAGTTCGACAAGATGAGCTGGCCTGACCGCATGAAGGCGATGCAGGAAGCGCAGAACCTTTCCGAGGAGGAACGCCGTAAAGCCATGGAAAACTTCTGGGGCACCCGCATGGTCACCCAAGCCCGTGCCTACGCCCGCCTCTCCCCGGAAGAACAAAAGAAAGAGCTAGACAAGCAGATCGACCAGCAGCAGGGCATGTTCCGGGGCATGCCCACGTCCCGCCCGACGTCGCGCCCGGGTGAGGGCGGCGGCGGTCGAGGTGGCCCCGGTGGTGGCGGGTGGAACAACCCTTCGGCACAGAAGGATCGTTTGGAACGCATGGCCCCTGGCGACCGCGCCGCCATGGCCAAGTACATCGCCGACCTGTCCCAACGCCGCGCGGAACGGGGAATCTCCGGCGGCGGCTGGGGAGGCGGTGGCGGTCAGCCACGACCCCGATAAGGTCTCGGTGAAAATTCATGCCCAAACGCCCCCGTCTCTCGGCGGGGGTTTTTGTTTCCAGACTTCTCCCCTTTGAAGACACCGGCGAAACAACACCGGCGAAAAGCACGCACCCGCGCGTTACACTACGCCACAGATGCGACGTTTCGTGATCGCCTTTCTCGCCGTCGGGTGTCTTGCCGGTCTGCTCGCGGCGCTGTTCCTACTCACCACACCCCCCCCACCACCCGCCTCACCCGCCACCACCCGCCTCACCCCAGCCACCATCACCAGCCCCACCTCCCTCCCCACCACACGCATCGCCAACTATAAGGCCTACGTCTCCGCCCTTCAGCCGAGGATGAAAGACGCCGAAACCCTCCGCTCGCCCGTTCCACTGGACATCTCGGCTGCGATGATCTCCTCCCACCCCGTTCACCTCGACCTCCGCGGCGACCTCTGGATCACCCACCCCGACGCCCCCCCCCGCAGCCGAGATCCTCACCTCCACCGGCAACGACCAAACCCACCTCACCCGCGACCAGGTCGTCTTCGCCTTATGGGCACGCGACTCCCGAGGCCGATGGGTGCCCCAGCCCGTCCTTCAGCTCTCGACTGAATCGCCCACCACAACGCCAGCCACCACCGCCCCCGCCACGAACCGAGGCTCCCGCTACGTTTGGCTGACCCCGTCCGGACCGATCCCCCTCCAACGCGGGGACTACCGCTGGGACGCCGCTGTGCTCCTGCGAGACGACCGTGTTGTAGTCCCCACCGAGCAGGGGATCTGTGTATTGACGCCACCGCCGCTGGCGGCTACGGACCGATCGGTGGTCGAGCGTTTCTTCCCCCTGCCCGACGGGAAAACGCCGGTGACGGTGTTTGCAGTGCAGGCTGGGGCACTGGCGTTTCGCCCGTGGGAAAACGGCGAGGTCGGGTCCAACGGTGTGGTGTCGCTCACGAAAGACGGATGGTCGCCCCTGCCGGAAACCGCGGGGTTTCCCCCCCAGCCGATCCACATTTTCCCCCTCACCGACGGCGCCAACCTCGTGCTCTCAGCCGGCGTGGACGGGGGTATCAATCTCACCACCGTCGCCCCCCCGCCGCTGCCGGATGCGGCGCGGGACGAAAACATCCTCGACATCATCGAGCTGCTCAACGACCCCAAGGCCGCCGTTCGGACCCAAGCACAATCCGACCTAGCCCGGTTCGGCCCGACCGCCTGGCCGCTACTGGAATCCAACCGCGAGGCGCAAACGCCCGAGGCGCAGGAACTGATCCGCAAAATCCTCGGTCTCCGCGCCCAGCCGGCGATGGGGATTTTCGCCCTCCAGCCCGGGCCGGTGCGCGTCATCTCCCGCAGCACGGATGGCTCGCTGGCGCTGTACACCTACGGCGGAGTGTCGTGGTTTGAAGACGGTGAGGACCAGCTCAAGAGCCCCGCGCTGCTCTTCGCCCGGCCAGGGCGGCGGACCCAACTGGTGCACGAGTCGGTCCTCAAGGACCGTAAGGCCGAGACCACAACGCTGCAGCTTCGCTATGACGACATGCTGGTCAACGACGCGGTGCGCGGTCCCATGCGGCTGATGGGCAACCACATTGCCCCCTTGCTGCGGGAGGAGCACAAGTCGTTTACTCGGTGGATGGGTGTGGACCGGGCGGACCGGTGGCTCTTCACCAGCCAAGCCGGCGACAGGTGGTTGATACTTGATCCGTACTTGCAGGACCTGACGCCGAGGCTGCCGGCGTGGGTGATCAAGATTTCGGACGGAAAGACCGGCTGGGACAGGGAGGGGCATGTGGTGATCCAGCGTGGGACGAGCCCGTGGCGGCTCGAGCGCGCCGGCTGGCGGCCGATGGAACCGGGGAACCGGATGATTCAGGAGGCGTCGGGGATGACAACAACGACCGCCCTGTTTGGGGGGGTAGACCCGATGGCGCTAATCCACGCCGGGTCGGGCGGGGGCGGGCTGACGGGGGGCGAGCAACCGCTGGCGGTGTTGCGGGTATCACCGACAGTGGTGTTTCTGTTCGACCGCCCTGGTCGGGCGCTGCGAATGACCAAGCCCAAGGACGCCGACGCGATAGGGGGAAAGTTTTCGCTGGACGCGACGTTTACGGAGTTCATCCCTGCGACAGGGGTGCGGCGTGTTTGGCTGGACCCGTTCGGGCGGATTTGCATTGCGCACGACGCGAACAAGGTTACGATATTGTTCCCGGAAGGGCGCATTCCCCCTGAGTTGCAGAACCTTGTTAGGACGCCGCCGAAGATCAAGTAGGACTAGTCGGGAAGTGATGAGAGGGTGGCCCGGATCGACTTGACGAGGTCTGGCCACTTGGATTCAGGGGTCTTGGTGACGGTGACAAAATCGCCGAGGGTCATGACGGCGACGACGCC
>JBBRUM010000151.1:0-8309 GCA_038247815.1 Tepidisphaerales bacterium
ACCAGAACGCCTTTGACCTTCTCATATATTTCGTCGCGGCTCATCGCCATGGGTGTCCGTTCCTTTCCTACACCGCGACCTTCGCCGCCCCGGTCGGGGCGATGACGGTCCATCGGTTCCTTGCGTGTGTGATCAATGACTCATCCAAATGCCGCATCGCCAAATTCTTCTCGGTCAGTGAGAAGTACGCCAGTTCAAGTCGTGCTGTAAACGCCGTTTTCTCACCCGCGGTCCCGCCAAGCTCGACGACGCCGTTGATCTTAAACTGCCCGGAGCAGTCGTCGCCTTTGACCCAGTCGGCCTCGATGCGAAGGGCCTGTCCTGGGCCGACGAAGTGGCCATATTTGACGTTTTTTGCTTCTTTGAGAACGACGATTGGCTTCGCGAAATTCGAGCGCAATTGCATCATCCAGCCGCACGCCTGCGTCGCCGCTTCAAGCATCAGCACCCCCGGCATAACCGGAAAGGTGGGAAAATGGTCGGCAAGGTACTCCTCCGCCAGCGAAACGTGCTTGACCGCCACCACCCGGGTTGTACTAGCTTGCAGCACCTTATCGAGCAGTTCAAACTTCATGTCGACCCGGATTCCCGCCTAAACTTGGGTAAGTACGCCTCGAGGTGCGCAGGAACCTGCTCCCCCCTAGACCGTCGCCAACCTTTCTGACCAAGCGGGTTTGTAGCCACTTTTGCCATCGCAAGCAAGGGGCGGAGGCGGGTTGGCCCTCAGGGCGTCTTGACAATCCCCGCCGCCAGCCAACAATGCTTAGCTCGCCTCCGGGGTTTGAAACCGGAGGCGTTCGCGTCAATACCCTGTTGTCGCGACCCCCGCCCCCCTGACGAAGTCCCTGGAGTTTCACATGTACGCGATCATCGAAGAGTCCGGCAAGCAGTTCAAAGTCTCCTCGGGCGACGTCATCCGCATCGACCGCTCACTTCCGGAAGACCAGAAGACCATCGCCTTCGACCGGGTAATGCTCGTCGGCGGCGAAGGCGCCGCCAAGATCGGCGCCCCGATCCTCGCCGGCGCCACCGTCCAAGCCGACGTGCTCGGCGCGGTTAAGGGCAAGAAGATCGAGTCGGTTAAGTACAAGCGCCGCAAGGGTTTCCACAAGACCATTGGCCACCGCCAGAAGTACACCGCCGTGAAGATCACCGCGATCAACGCCTAAACTCGTCCGGCCTGCACCTCACGCGCAGCTCGGGAATTCGGTCCCGCAGTGGTTCGGGTGACCATTGCGAGTCTGAGCATCGTTCCGTCGGGGTTGGCACGGCCAATCTCTCTGGAAGTAGATTCAGACAACGTTTCGACTCTTTTCCCTCAGTGTAAGCCCCCTGCCTTCGGGCCTGAGTGTTGCGTGGATGCTGGTGACGGCGCTCGGGCGTTGGCGGCCAGCTACTTGACCTTGACGCTCGCGCCGTCTTTCTCAAATTCGCCGGCGAGGAAGATTTTGCCCGTGTCGATCCAGAGCTTTCCGTCCGTGATCTCGACGCCGTGCCGGGCGAGCTGGCCGGTGGCGGGGCCGCGGGTGACCTTGCCCTCGGCGTCGAACCTGCTGCCGTGACCGGGGCAGCGGAGCCCGTCACCTGCGACGCGGATGGTGTAGCCTTGATGCGGACACGCCGAGCTCATCGCGAAGACGGTGTCACCCTTGCGGAGAAGTATCACTTGGTTGGACTGGGCGAAGGTATCGGTGAACCCTTCGGCGATCTTGGCTACTTCACCGGCGTCAAACGGGCCGTCGCCCGAAGTGGCGGACTCGACGATCATAAAACCCTTCGCCGTAAGTGGGACGCCAACGGCTACGCAGCCGGCCACTCCGAGCACCGCGCCGACAAACCCGCGACGAGAGAGTTCCATGCGAGACCTTTCCGCGATTCGAGACCGTCAGTGAACGTATCAGGTCGTAACGTTTCCGAGTGCGGAATTATTCCTGCCCGACCAGGTGGATGGTGTTCTTACCGCTCTTTTTGGCTCCGAACATCAGCGCCTTGTCTGCGGCTTCGATGAGCTCGTCGGGCGTGCGGGCGTCGTAGGGGTAGACCGCCAATCCGCCGGAGATCGTGAGCTGGCCCCGGCCGGTGGAACCGAGGGCTTCGAGGTCATGCCCGGCGATCATGCGCTTGAACCGCTCGAAGACCGAGACGGGGCTTTGCGGCGGCCTGCCGGTGGGGAGCTTTCCGGTTCCGCCGCCAATGACCTGACGCGGGCCGTCTTTCTCCCAGAAGACGACGGCGAACTCGTCGCCGCCCAAGCGGGCGACAAGATCATGGTCGCGCACGCAGCGGCGGATCATCTTCGCGGTCTGCCGCAGGATCTCGTCGCCGACGGCATGGCCGAAGGAGTCGTTATATTTCTTAAACGAGTCGATATCGAACATCAGCAGCGTCACCGGGAACCGCCCGTCCTTCGCCCGGTGAAGGATGCGGTCGAGAAAGTGGCGAAAATACCGCGCGTTGTACAAGCCGGTGAGGTCGTCGGTGATCGCGAGCTTCTGCAGGCGGCAGTGGCGGTCCTGTAGTTCGAGGAGGCGACCGATCTGGGCGGCGGTTTGCCCGAGGAGGTCGGCTGCGGCGGATTCGTCGAGGGAATTGGAGAGGAACAGGTGTAGCACGCGTGCGTCGCGGTCGGCGTCGTCGGCGAGGTGATCGGTATTTCCGGCGGGGCGGATGACGCGGGAGAGCAGGTTCATCCCCGGGGGCACGGTGGGGTCGCGGTCTGTGACGCGTTGGAGGTCGAGGCGAGCACCGGCTGGGAGGCGAGCGTTGAGCTCGCGAATGGCGGCGGCGGCGGCGTCGGCGGGCTCGCGGACGAGCGCGTCGAGGACGATCTCGGCGACGGCCAGGCCGGCGAGGGTAAAGGGCGTGGGTCGCTCGGAAACGCCGCCGCGGCGGGCGTCATCCTGCACGGCGGGGGCGCGTGCGGTGGTTTCGGCGGCAGCGGTACCGGCGGGCGGGCGCACCACGGGGGCCGGGGCCGCCTCGACGGCAGCCGGTGCGGCATCGCCCAAGGCCCGCAGCAGTTCCGGCGGCAGCACCGGGCGCACCAGATAATCGTCACATCCGAGGGCCAGCATTTTCCTCGAAAGCCCCTCGTGCGCCGGCGAGGTGACCAGAACGATGCGTGCGTCGCCCGCAGCGTGTCGGAGGGTGCGAACGGCGGATTCGGCGCGGCGTTCCGCTGGGGCCGGGGGTAGAACGACAGCGTCGAAGGACTTCCGGGCGAGCGTGGCGACCGCGTCGAACCAGTCGTCGCAGCGTTCCACGTGGGCGCGGGAGCGAGCGAGGGTTGCTTCAAGGTCGCAGGCGTCGCCCACGAGCAAAACACTGCGGGCGCGCGACCCCTCGGCGGTGTTCGCCGCTGCGTGGTGTCCGTTGTTGGCGCCAGTCATATGCATGGTTGGAGGGAGTTTGAGGAGCGAAAGTTTAACGGCCTTTCCCGACCCGGGCAGGCGAGATGCGATTGGGTTCCAGCACAGGTTCAATGGGGTCGTGCAGCAGGGCTTTGAGTTCTTCCGCCGTGAGCAGGGGCTCGGTGGGCTCGGTGAGATCGAACTCGGCGTCGGCGTCGGCGTCATCGGAGTCGGCGTCGAATTGCGCCGAGTCAATCTCCGCGGAGTCGTCGATGAGCAGTTGTTCCGGGAGAGGCTCGGGCGTGACGTGTTCGGGAGCGATCGACGCCAGCCACTCGATCCCGCGCTCGGTAATCACGCCGACCGCGCCTTCGCGGATGGCGGCGGTGAGGAGCGAGAGCTGCTGCTCGGCTGCGGCGACGAGGATGATGGGAGCCGGGCGGAGCTTGGAGATGGCGCGTATTGCGGCGACCTCGCCGGGAAAGAGGCAGGGGAGCGCGAAGACGACGGCGTCACACGTCCCGCCCCGGGCCGAGCCCTGTGAACCTGCCACTTCCAGAACCGCACGATACGGATCATCGAGCGCGACGCACGATGCCCCCAGTCGGTGCAATGTCCCCAGCACCCTAGCCAGTACGTCGCCCACACCGACGACCATGACGCGTGCCCCAGCTAGTCCCCCGGAGGAGGTCTGATCGAACTGAATTCGGTCTCGAGCGACTGTCATGCTGCCTTTCCCGGGCATCCCTTCCCCGAACTCCCGGACCGGTCCTGTCCCACCTACCGAACAATACCCCACCGGCTGAGCCGTGCAACCCGCAAGACCGACAGGGTTTTTCACCCAGATCTTGCGAATCTTTGGCGGACGGGGCTGTAAGAGTGTACGCGGTCGGCAGCGGTGGTGATGTGGCGTTAATTTGTGCAAACAATCAGCCCCTTGCACTCTCGAAGAAGGGCCATCACTGAAAGGATGGAGATAACGATTTCGCTCAGTGGAGTCGAGGTAAACGCGGCGCGGGTGGGTGGACATCGGCCGGGGTCGATATGGCTTGACTCGCACCTGATTCCCTGTAGCGTTGACGACCCGCTGCGGAGCTTTTGGCGTCCACCGCGTCGGCCTAAACACCCCGTGACGCCCAGTTAGGGAAACCAACATGCCCGTCAAAATCGGTATCAACGGCTTTGGCCGTATCGGTCGCCTCGTCTTCCGCGCCGGAATCAACAACCCGAACATCGAATTCGTGGGGATCAACGACCTCGTCCCGTCGGACAACCTTGCGTACTTGCTTAAGCACGACTCGACGCACGGGATGTTCAAAGGCACCGTCGCCCATGACGACAAGGGGCTGATCGTCAACGGGAAGCACATCCCCACCTACTCGGTGCGCAACCCCGCCGAGCTGCCTTGGGGGGCAACGGGCGTGGACTACGTTGTCGAGTCGACCGGGCTGTTCACCGACTACACCGGCGCCGAAGCTCACCTCAAAGGCGGGGCCAAGCGCGTGGTGATGTCGGCCCCGACGAAGGACCCCGAAAAGGTTCCGACGTTCGTGGTCGGCGTCAACTGCGGGAAGTTCAACCCGGCGACGGACAAGATCGTGTCCAACGCATCGTGCACGACGAATTGTCTGGCCCCGATCGCGAAGGTGATCGACGAGGCGTTCGGCTTGACCGAGGGCCTGATGACCACGGTGCACGCCGTGACCGCGACCCAGCCGACGCAGGACGGCCCGAGTCGCAAAGACTGGCGCGGCGGCCGCAACGCGTACATGAACATGATCCCCGCCAGCACCGGCGCCGCCAAGGCCACCGCCCTGGTCCTCCCCCAGCTCAAGGGCAAGCTCACCGGCATGTCCATCCGCGTGCCCGTAGCCGACGTCTCGGTGGTCGACCTGACCTTCAAAACCGCCAAGGCCACCACCTACGAAGAAATCTGCGCCGCGATGAAAGCCGCCAGCGAATCCGGCAGCCTCAAGGGCATCCTCGGATACACCGAGGAGGAAGTCGTTTCTTCCGACTTCATCACCGACCCGCGCAGCTCGATCTTTGACAAGGGCGCCGGGATTGGGCTGAACTCCAACTTCTTCAAGGTCGTCAGTTGGTACGACAACGAATGGGGCTACAGCAACCGCGTGATCGACTTGATCGAGGTGATGGCGAAGAAGGAAGGGCTGCTGAAATAGGACTCCGACAGCCGTCGGAGCGAGATAAAGAAAGTCCGCCCGGCGACGGGCGGCTTTTTTGTTTGGCGGTGGGGAGCGACAACATACGGTTTCCTCTAAGAAAATTCGATGTCGCTTGCCAGTCAGGGGCTGCTGGCTGAGGTTCTAATGCTTTCACCGAGCCAGCGTGAGGCGCTGGCCGAGGATGCCCTTCACAGCTTGACCGACTCGGACCGCCAGAGCATCGACGATGCCTGGCTGGCTGAGGCCCAGCGGCGTTACGCGGCTTACCTGTCCGCAACCACCCCGGCCAAGCCGGTCAATGAAGTCTTCTGCCGGATCGACGGCAAGGCACGTTTATGACCTCGGCGATTTTTCGCCGAAACCGAATATGAACTCGAAGAGGCGGTCGACTACTACGCTGCGGAGCGGCGCGGCCTCGGCGCCGAGCTTCTAAATTAGTTCGCCAAGGCGGTCGCCAAAGTTGTGGGGGCACCCGCCGCTTTGCTGACACTGGATCGCGTCTGCTGGCGCTACCGACTGCGCCGATTCCCCCAGGGAATCGTGTCCAGAGTCGACTCCGAACGCCGGTCGATCGTCATGGTCGCTTTCATGCGCCTGCACCGGTGAACCCGGACTTCGGACCCGACGATAACGGGGACTTCATCCCAGCGGGTGTCAACAGAGTCGAGCCGCTTCTACGAGTTGGTCGCGAGAAAACTGTCATCGCCGCTCGGCGTCTCGGGTTCCGCCCACCTCGTGCAACACGACCATCGCCACGCACAGTCCCACCAAGAACACCGGCACCGTCTCCAAGCCGTAGGCGCTCGCCAAGATCCCCGCCAGCAGCGGCCAGACCGAGATCCCCAGCACTGCCGCGCTCACCTGCATGCCTATCGCGTGCGACGCGTGCCTCCGGCCCACCCGGTCGGCTGTCTCGGACATCAGCATCGGGTACAGCGGTGCGATGGCGAACCCGAACAAGCCGGCCGCCGCGAAGTCCATCCACGGGTGCGCCCCCACCCAGAGCAGCGCGGCGACCACCGGCGTCGAGCACATCGACCACCGCAGAATCCGCCGCTGCGGGATCCGCAGGGTCAGCGCGCCCAGCACGAACCGCCCGGCTGTGAACATCGCCCAGTACGCGGTGACCGTCATTCCCGAGAGCGTTCCCGTGCGGCCGCGTCCCTCGGAGAGCAGGCTGAACAGCCACTGGCCGGCGGTCACCTCGATTCCGCAGTAAAGAAAGAAAAGGGTCAGTTGCAGCCACACCCTCGGAACCCGCAGCGTCTCCCCCAGTCTGGCCGGCGCCTCGACTGCCATGCCGCCAGGTCCGCCGCCGACCTCCCACGCCCGCCGCGTCGCCAAAAACACCACCGACATCCCCCCCAAAAAACCGGCCAGCATCGCATACCCCGCCCGCCAACCGGATCCCGCCCCACCCCCCATTCCCCCCATCACCGCCCACGTCATCAGCGCCGGGCCTATCGTCGCACCCACCCCATAAAACCCGTGTAGCCAGCTCATGTACCGCGGTGGCAACCGCGCCGCCACAAACGCATTCAGGCAGGCATCGATCGCCCCCGAACCCACCCCCACCAAAAACGCGCTCGCGCATACACCGATAAACACCGGCGTCACCGCATACCCCACCAATCCCGCCGTCGCCAGCAGCGTGCTCACCAGCAGCACCGTCCCCACCCCCAGCCGCTTCGCCAATGCACCCGCCGAAAAGCTCGACAGTACATACCCCGCCGACCCCGACGCCAGCACCACCCCGAGGAAGTAAATCTGCCCACCCAGCGACACCCGCATCGTCGGCCAAGCAACCCCCAGCACCGCGTCCGGCAACCCCAAACTCACGAACGCCAAAAACGCCACCACTAACAGCCCCCAACCAAGAGTCGGCGCCGACCTCACGACGCTAAGCTCTGGCGGCTCGGCTTCGGTACCTATGCGAATCGTGATGGGTCTCTCTGGGTGAGACATTAATCCGCGTTGTTACTCTCTGTGCGCTCAGGTGTCACCTTCCCGAAGTTCGAGCATGAATGTGCCATCCCGTCACAACCGTTACAGCTTTCCTGAAATGGTGCGGTCCTGTTTTTTGGTCGCATTTCTGCTCGTTTATCGCGGGGGTTTTCTTCCGATGATGACACTAGAACCCTCGTTCCGGGGCTTCGCTGGCGGGCCATCGTTCGGGCCTTCGGCATAGTGTAAATTTGGTTTAGTTGAGGCACTTGCAATGTCATTTCCCGCTCTGTTCGTCGCGTTGGGTCGTGTGGTTCCGGTTTCGGTCCCGCGTATGGGTCCGATGCCATCGATTTCGGCGGACGCCCCTGCCCAGCGTGCGATGGCGGCTGCCGCGGCGACCCCGGACGCCCCCGGTCAGGTGACCGCGTCATCGACCACGCCGACCAGCGCCTCGGTGTCCTGGCAGCAGGTGCAGGGAAACACCGGATATCGCGTCGAACGCGCCGCGGGCAACGGCGCATTCTCGATCCTGACGACGACCTCAGCCGACCAAAACAGCTTCTCCGACTCCGGGCTAACGACCGGCGTGTCATACCGGTACCGCGTTTCGACCGTGTCGGGTAATCAGTTTTCCGGTTTGTCGCCTGTGGGTTCGGTTACGCCCGTGGTGGCGACCAACCTCACTGCGCCCACGGCGCTGACGGCCACGAATCCCACCCCGTCGACGGTCCTTCTCACTTGGTCGGGCACGACGGTGTCGCAGGCGGTGCTCGTGCAGCGGTCCCTGGACGGCGGGCTGAACTGGAACACCCTTGCCACGATCTCC
>JBBRUM010000152.1:0-8308 GCA_038247815.1 Tepidisphaerales bacterium
AACGGGAATGTAGAAATGACGGGGCCGGCGACGGAGGTGTTTCGGGGGGAGATTGCGGTGTAGGGCTAATGGCGTTTTCCGGCGCGGAAGAGGTTGCGGATGGCGAGGTAAACGCCGGAGAGGATGACGCCGACGAACCCGGCGAAGAGAGCAATGATGCCTGAGAGCCCGGTGGCGGGGCCGAGCTCGGTGTTGTCTCCCTTTGTCGAAACGAGCATGATGATCAGCACGCCGGGGAAGGTGAGCACGGCGACCACGAGGAAGACGATCAGCTGGAGTTTGTTCTCGCCCTTGCGCAGGGACGGGACGAAGCCGCTCGTGTCGGCGACCTTTTGAAATTCGTCACGGCCGCTGTTGACGCTTTGCTGGGCGAGCGGCCTTGCGAGAGGTATGTTTTCCGGGAGTGGGGGAGGGGGAGGGGAAGGGATGGCGCGAGCGTAGCGGGAAGTGGAGCGTGAGGGGAAGGGAATTCTAAAGGAGATATCTGGCGCGTGAAACGGCCCATTGGCCGATGCGGTCGAGGGTGGGGCGGCGTTTCCAGTGGGTGGGGAGGATTTGGCGGGCGAATTTGACGTCGTTGTTGAAGAGGGTGGTCATTTGCCGGGCGAAGGGTTCGGAGCGGATGACGGCTGAGAGTTCGAGGTTGTATTCGATGGAGCGGTAGTCGAGGTTGGTCGAGCCGAGGATGGAGATTTGGTCGTCGATGACCATGGTTTTGGCGTGGAGAACGACGGACTGTCGTTCGTAGATTTTGACGCCGGCATGGAGGAGGGTGTCGTAGAAGGAGCGTGCGGCGGTGATGAGGATGGGTACGTCGCAGACGCCGGGGAGCATGAGTTGTACGTCGACGCCGCGGCGGGCGGCGCGGGAAAGGGAGGAGACGAGGTCGTCGTCGGGGGCGAAGTAAGCCATGGTCATGCGGATGGATTTTCGGGCGGCTGCGAAGAGGCGGTGGAGCGAGGGGCGGAGGGGGGAGTCGAGGGAGGGGACGGATGCGAGGAGGGAGAGGTTGTTGCCGCAGGGGGGGATGGCGAAGGAGCGGGGGTCGGCTGGGGTGGGGTGGAGGTAGAGTGCGCGGGCGATGCGGCCGCCGTGGGCGATGTAATTCCAGGTGCGGGCGAACGCGTTGGAGAGGGTCAGGACGGAGGGCCCGGCGATTCCGACGCAGTTGTCGCGCCAGAAGCGGGCGTCTGTCGTGGGGGAAGGCGGTGGCGCGGCGGTGGCGGGGGCGACCCATTCGCCGGCGTATTCATCGGCGATGTTCAAACCGCCCAAGCCGCCGAGGGCGTCGTCGATAACCAGGAGCTTGCGGTGGTCGCGGTTGAAGGGTCGCCAGGAGTAGCGGGTTTCCCAGGGGCGCAGGGGGTGGAAGACGCGGATGCGTACGCCGGCTTGGCGGAGGTCGAGGAAGGCTTTGCGGGGCGTGGAGACGGATCCGAAGTCGTCGTAGATGAGGTAGACCTCGACGCCTTCGCGGGCTTTGCGGGCGAGGGCGTCTTTAAAGCGTTGGCCGGTGCTGTCGTTGGCGAAGATATAGACTTCTAGGCAGATGCGTTTTTTGGCGTTTTCGATGGCCGAAAGCGCGGTGGAGAGGGCTTGGCCGTCTTTGAAGAGTTGAATGTGCGAGCCGTCGTCGAGCTTGACGGGCGGGGGTGGTGTCCAGCCGTCGTCGGCCGAGCCGGGTTCGGTGTTGACGCCGCCGCCGGGGATGGGTCTTGGGAGTGAGGCGGAACGGGACGACATACCCGCATCTTAACATCTGGCGGTCCTATGATCCTTTCCATATGGCACTTACAGAGCAGGAAGTTCGTTCGGCGTTGCGATCAGTCAAGGACCCGGAGCTGCACAAGGACATTGTGAGCTTGGGGATGGTGAAGAAGGTTGAGATTGATGGGACGCGTGTGGCGCTGTCAATTGAGCTTACGGGGCCGGGGAGTCCGCTGAGGGAGTCGATTCGGAAGGAGGTGGCGGCTGCGCTGGCGAACACGGATGCGACGGAGTTCTCGGTGGAGGTCACGTTCAGGGGAGGCAGTCCGGCGGGCGGGGGCGGGGCGGGGGCGGCGAAGGCGGGGGGCGGACCAACGGGGCCCAGTGGGAATCCGTTGCCGCAGGTGGGGGCGGTGATTGCGGTGGGGGCGGGAAAGGGTGGTGTGGGGAAGAGCACGGTGGCGACGAATCTGGCGGTGGGGCTGGGGCGGCTGGGGTATCGGGTGGGGCTCATGGACGGCGACATTTACGGGCCGAGCACTCCGACGCTGCTCGGGATCAAGGGCCAAGCCCCGACGGCGCGGGACGGGAAGATCCTGCCGTTTGCGGTGCACGGGATCCACGCGGTGACCATCGGGGCACTGGTGGACGCGGAGAAGCCGCTGATCTGGCGCGGGCCGATGGCGCACGGGGCGTTTAAGCAGCTCATGCTCGACAACACCGAGTGGCCGGAGCTGGACTACCTGATCGTGGACCTCCCGCCGGGGACGGGGGACGTGAGCTTGACGCTCTGCCAGCTCGTTCCGCTGACGGGGGCGGTGGTGATCGCGACACCGCAGCAGGTGGCACTGGATGACGCGGTGCGGGCGGTGCGGATGTTCCAGCAGCTCAATGCGCCGGTGCTGGGGATGGTGGAGAACATGAGCTACATGCTGGGGGCGGATGGCAAACGGATCGATATTTTTGGGACGGGGGGCGCGGAGAGGGAGGCGGGGCGGCTGAGGTTGCCGTTTATGGGCGCCTTGCCACTGTTTCCCGAACTGCGGATTAATTCCGACCTGGGAACGCCGCACGCGAACTTTGACGGGCCGAACCGGGATTTGGCGGCTTCATTGGAGATGCTGGTGTCGAGCTTGCTGGCGCAGGTGGAACTGCGGCGGGCGTTTCCGGGGGCGCCGTCGCTGACGGTTACTTAAGGGGCTGGTTGAAGGGGCCACATGCGGAGGGGTTGGTGTTGGACGCCCGCGCCGGCTGGGGAGGGGCGGGATTCGAAGAGGACGACTTCGGAGACTTGGAACGACACGGCATCGCGCGGGACCATCGGGGATTGGGAGCGGAGCTGTTGCGGCAGTGGTGGTTTGGCGCGGGCGAGGGTGAGGTGGGGGAGGAACTTCCGCGTGTCCACTGGAAGAGCCAGGCGGGTGAGCTCGGCGGCAAGGGTGGTGTGCAGAGAGCGCAGCGGGTCGGTGCCTGTGACGATCGAGGCGGCGACGACGGAAACGGGGCCGGACTCGGGAAGGAGAATGAGCTTGCCGGGGGTGAGGGTGAAGGGGGCGGGAAGGGGGGTGAGGTTGAGGCGATCAGCAAGATCTGCCGGGGCGTTGAGAAGAAAGTGAAGCGTAAGGTGGATCGAATCGAAGCGGGCGCGGCGCAGGCCCCGGATGGGCGGAACCAGTGCGAGAAGCCGCTCGGCTACGGACTGGGGGACGGGGATGGAGAAAAAGACGCGCATGGTCCTTGTGGGGCGAAGAGTTGCCACGGACGATCACGGAGGGGCACGAAAAAAAGGGGTCGGGTCAGTGGACGGTAGGGCGGGACTGGGGCTTTAGCTGTGTTCTCTGTCCGAATTTCCCGGTGGAAGTCTGTGGCAATGCACTTCTTAGTACGCGATCACGGCGCGGGTGTCGGGGTAGTGGAAGAAGACCATGGCGAGGATGGCGTAGAGGGCGAGGAGGAGGGCGCCTTCGAACCAGTTGGTTTTACCGTTGAGGCTGAGGATGACGACGGTGAAGACGGTGAGCATGACGGCAACGACTTCGAGGGGGGTGAAGACGAGGTCGAGGGGTTTCGCGTTGGGCAAGCCGAGGATGTGCACGAAAGCGAGGGAGACGAACACGAGCGCGGGGGCAACGAAGAGGGCGATTTGCAGGCCGGATTGGAACGTGATGGTCATCGCGGTGTCCATGTCGTCGCGGAGGGCCAGGAGGATCGCGGTGGAGTGCTCCGCGGCGTTGCCGATGATGGCAAGGAGGATGACGCCGACGAAAACGGGGGACCATCCGAGCTTCTGCGCTGAAGCCTCGGCAGAGCCGACGAGAAGCTCGGCCACGATTCCGATACCCGCCGATGCGAGTAGAAGCATGGTGACGCCCTTGGCGACGGACCACCTCGAACCGTGGCGGGCGAGCGGCGCCGATGGGGCTGTTTCCGAAGGAGGGGGCGAGAAGAGGTGCGTGTGGGTGCGGAGGGTAAAGAGCAAGCCGAGGACGTAAACGATGAGCAGGACGACGGCAGTGCCGATGGAGACCGAGAGGTCGTGCTGGGCGATCAGGGGGTCGTGGAGGCGTTCGGCGGTGAAGTGGTAGATGGCGGGGATGAGCATTGCGGCGACTGCGATGCAGAGCAGGCCGCTGTAGGCTTCGGCGGCGGCGGCGGAGAACTTCTGTTCCTTGCGTTTCCAGCCGCCGGCGACCATGGCCGCGCCGGCGACGAGGAGGAGGTTTCCGAGGATCGATCCGGTGATGGAGGCCTTGACGACTTCGTTAAGGCCTTTGGTGAGGGCGATGATGGCGATGATCAGTTCGGCTGCGTTGCCGAAAGTGGCGTTGAGCAACCCGCCCCATGTGGGGCCGGTGCGCTCGGCGAGATGCTCGGTGGCGGTTCCCATGAGGTGGGCGAGTGGGAGGACGCCCAACCCGGCGAGAATGAAGGTGACGATCGGCTCGAAGGGCTGGCCCTTGAAAATCAGATAGTGCGAGAGGAACGCCAGCGGGATGGCGATGTACCCGGCGATCGAGAAATAACGCATGGAGCCATTGTGCGGGTGGGGGAGCGGTTTGTCGTTGCGGCGTGAGGGCGGATTTGGGGGTCGGGGCGGGGCCGGAGAGCGGGTCAGGTGGGTTCCTGCGGGAGGGGAGGGGATTGGCGGGGGGTGAAGTAGTTGTGGCGGAGGGCGTCGATGACGAAGAGGGCGATGGCGGTCCAGATCAGCCCGAAGGCGACCGCGTGGATGCGAGTGAAGGTTTCGCCGAAGACGAGCACGGCGAGGGCAAACTGGCAGGTCGGGCCGATGTACTGCAGGAACCCGACGGTGGACAGGCGGAGAATGCGAGCGGACTTCGAGAAGAACAGGAGGGGGACGGTGGTGAAAAGGCCACAGCCGATGGCGACGTACAGCAACCATGGGAGGGAGAGACGGGCGGCGGGAACGTCCACTGCGACGGCGTAGAGCAGGTAGGCCAAAGCGGGGAGGAAAAGGATCGCGGTTTCGACGGCGAGACCGGCGAGGGCCTCGACCGGGGCGATCTTGCGGAGCAAGCCGTACACCCCCCACGACGAGGCGAGGAGAAGCGCCGCGTGGGGAACGACGCCGAGCATCACACCGAGGTAGGCGACGCCGAAGGCCGCGAGGGCGAGCGCGGCGAGCTGGAGGGGCCGCAGGCGTTCCTTGAGAAACACCATGCCCAACAGGGCCGAGACGATGGGGGTGATGAAGTATCCAAGGGCGGACTGCATCACCTGGCCGTGCGTGGCCACGTAGGTGAAGGTTGTCCAGTTGATGCTCACCATGGCGGTGGAGACGGCGAGGATTCCGAGGGTGCGCCGCGAGCGGACGGCTGCGAGGACCTGGCCCCACATTCCCATGTAGGTGAGCAGCGCGGCAAGGAGCGCGACGGACCAGACGACGCGGTGGGAGATGATCAGCAGGGTGGAAAGCGGCGGCTGGTGGGTTGAGAGGGGGCGGAGGTAGAGCGGGAGCACGCCCCAGAGCAGGTACGCGGAAACGCCGAGGGCGATGCCGAGTGAGGTTCTCTGGGCGATGGTGGGGGACGACAAGGGCGGATGTTAGCCGCGGCGGGCCGCTAGCGCGGGGTGGTGTGCTTGGTGCCGGTGTCGTCGTCGATTTTGCGGACGAGGGCGAAATCGTCCTTGTAGTTGACGGGTACGAACTTGGTCTTGCCCGAAGCGGCGAACTCTTTCTCGAGGGCCGTGCCGGCCCAATTGAAATCGAGGTTGGCGGTTCTGATCTTGGCGACGAGGGCGGGGTCCAGATCGTGTGGATAGCCCATTGCAGCCGAGGGAAAGGCTTCGGACTTGTCTAGGACGCGGTAGCCGGCGCCCTCAACGCCGATCACGCCGCGGGCCACGGCGCGGGCGAGGACGTCGGATGCGACGCCGGCTGCGACGGCTTCGCCAGAGGCGATCCGCTCGATCGAGCCGTCATGTCCGCCGGAGTAACGAAGGAGGTAGTCGCGCTCGGGCAACAGCCCGGCGGCGCGCATCAGGAGCAAGGGCGAGCGGTAGCCGGAATTCGAACCCGGTTCGGTCAGCCAAAGCTCGCGGCCCTTGAGCCCCGCGAGTGACGTGACTTCGGACTTGGCCGGAACGACGATCAAGCTGCGATGGCGAAAGTCGCCGGCGGCGTCGCCGAGGACGGCAAGGGGGACGAAACCGGCGACGTTGACCGCCCGCGGGACGTTACCCGTGTTGAACCCGGTAAGGTGGAGGGTGCCGTCGCGGAGGCCGCGGAGCTGCTCATCGGCAGACTTCACCGGTACGTACTCGACCTTCTTACCCGTGACTCTCGCGAGGTTGGCGACGAACTCGGCAAAGGCGAGTTCGAAGGCCTCGGGCTCTTCCGTGGCGACGTAGGAGATACGGAGGGTGTCCGGGTTGACGAACTTGGCGGGATCGGTCGGGGGATCGGCGACGAAGTCGCCATCAGCGTCGGTGTAGGCGGGGTCGAGCTTGTTGGTGACGGGCTGTGGAAGTGTCAGCCGGAGAAGGAGGTCGGTGCGCTCCTTGAGCGCCGCGTCAGCGGGGCCCTTGACGAGGGCGATGTACATGGCGGCCATGGCGATTAGCACAGCAACGACCGGAACACCAATGAGAAGCAGGAGCGGGGTCGGACGGGCGACTCGGGATTCGGGCATTGGGAGGCTCCTGAGAAGGACGGCGTGCGCCGCAAGCAACGGACGATCTCGCGGGATTCTACACGGCCGAGTGCTGTGTGACTTGGCGCTCACGGGAAACAAGGGATCGCAAGCGGTTGACGGCTGCGAGGTAGGCCAGGGCGGACGCCTCGAGGATGTCGGTGGACAGGCCGCGCCCGGAGATGCGCTTGCCGGAGTGCTCCAGTTCGATCTGGACTTCGCCCTGCGCTTCCTTGCCGCGCGAAACTGCGCGGATGCGGTAATCTCGCAGGACGGTTTTAATCCCGGTCAGGCGGGCGATGGCGGAGTAGATCGCGTCGACCGGGCCGTCGCCGATGCTGGCGTCCTGCACGGTTTGGCCATTGGAGTCCTGCAGGGTGACCGTGGCCGTTGGGATCGCCCCCGACCCGGTCATCACCTGCAAGCCGAGGAGCTTCCAGAGCCCGGGTGCGAGGTCGAGCTGCTCGTCGGCGAGGGCTTCGATGTCTTCGTCGAAGACCTCCTTTTTCTTGTCGGCCAGGGTCTTGAACTTGGCAAAGGCGGACTCGAGCTGTGGCTCTGAAATGGTGTATCCGAGGGAGACGATTCGGTCGCGGAAAGCGGCCCGACCCGAGTGCTTGCCCAGGACGAGGTTGGTCTTGGCGAGGCCTACGGTGGCGGGGTTCATGATCTCGTAGGTTTCGCGGTACTTAAGCATGCCGTCTTGGTGAATCCCGGATTCGTGGGCGAAGGCGTTCTCTCCGACGATGGCTTTATTGCGCTGAACGAGCAGGCCGGTGAGCGTGGAGACCATCCGCGAGACGGGGATGATGCGCGTGGAGTCAATGCCCGTGGTGGGCGGCTGGGCGAGGACGGAGGCGAAGTAATCGGCGCGGGTGCGGAGGGCCATGACAATCTCCTCGAGTGCGGCGTTGCCCGCGCGCTCGCCGATGCCGTTGATGGTGCACTCAATCTGCCGCGCCCCGCCCTCGACGGCAGCCAGCGAGTTGGCGACCGCCAAGCCGAGGTCGTTGTGGCAGTGGGATGAGAGAACGACGCCCTTGTCGCGGATCTGGGGGAGTTTGGCGATGAGGTGGGAGAACATCTCGCCATAGGTTTTGGGGATGGCATAGCCGACGGTATCGGGGAGGTTGATGGTGGTGGCGCCGGCTTCGATGGCGGCGGCGACGATCTCCTCGAGGAACTCCAGCTCGGTCCGACTGGCGTCCTCTGGGGAGAACTCTACGTCGGGCGTGAACGACTTCGCGTGCTTGATGGAGTCGACGGACAGGCGGAGGATCTCCTCCTTGCCCTTGCGGAGCTTGTGCTCGCGGTGGATCTTCGATGTGGCGCAGAAGACGTGGATCCGGGTGCGGAGGCCGCCGCGGAGGGCTTCGCCGGCGCGGTCGATGTCCTTGGGCGTGCAGCGGGCGAGGCCGCAGACGATGGCTTTCTTGAGTTCCAGTGCG
>JBBRUM010000153.1:0-8267 GCA_038247815.1 Tepidisphaerales bacterium
GCGACCGACAACCTCGACCCCAACCCGGTCCTGGCGTTCAACCCCGCCTCGGGCACGCAGTTCTCGGCGGGCACGACGATGGTCACCGCCACCGCGACGGACTTGGCCGGCAACACCAGCAACCGGACGTTTAATGTCAGCGTCATTAGTCTGGCCACCATACCGCCGTCGACCCCTGTGCTGAGCCCGTCCAGCGACAGCGGGGTGAGCAACTCCGACAGGATCACGGCGGTTCGTGCACTGACGTTTACCGGGACGGCAGCCGCGGGAGCGACGGTTTCCATTTTGGTTGGGGGTGTAAGCGTCGGGTCTGGCGTAGCCGATGGAGCAGGTGTCTACACGGTGCTCACCTCTCCGCTGCCGGACGGGGTTGCGACTATAACCGCGTCCGACGGAGGGGTTTTGTCTCCCGGATCGGTGCTGGTGACCGTGGATGGAACTGCGCCGGCGATTGGAACGCTGGCGGACATTGCCGTTGTTGCGGCCACCTCGGCGAGCACGGCTGTCGCCAGCTACTCCGGGACGGCGACGGATGCGCTCGATGCAGCGCCAACATTGGTGTTCAGCTTGCCCTCTGGAACCGCATTTGGTTTGGGAACGACCTCCGTTACGGCTACTGCCACGGACAAAGCGGGCAATGTAAGTACGAGGGCATTCGATGTCACTGTTTTCAGGCCTTCATTGTCTCTGGCGACGGAAAGCGATACTGGCGGGAGCAGCACGGATCAGTACACTTCGGACAGCACGCCGACACTCGTTGGGCAAACCTTGGCGAATGCCGCGTTTAGTGTCTTGGCGGACGGCGTGATCCTTGGTTCTGGTGTAGCCGGGGGCGACGGGAGGTTTGGCTTCACGCTCCCAACCCTGGCGGACGGATTGCGCGTGCTTACCGCAACCACAAGCGGGGCGTTGCTGGGCACCATCGCCGTCATCATCGACACCGTGGCGCCCGTGATCGCTGGATTGTCCGGCGTGATTGTCGCGCTTCCGTTGAATGCCTCCGGAGCGGCTGGAAACTTTACCGGGTCGGCCACCGACGCGTTGGATGGTGCTCCGTCGCTCAACTTCAGCGTGCCGCCGGGGACGCTTTTCCCCCTTGGCGTGTCGACCGTGACTGCAACGGCGACGGACAGGGCGGGAAACATGAGTACACAGTCGTTCACTGTCACAGTGTTTCAGCCGTCCCTCATCCTTGATGGACCGAGCGACACCGGGAGCAGCGGGACTGACCGGTACACCGCCGACAACACGCCAACCTTTACGGGTCGTGGTGTTGCCAATGGAACAGTGACCCTTCTTTCTGATGGAGTTGCGGTTGGTTCGAGCCTTGCAGCGGCCGACGGGACATTCTCAGTCACCGCCGCGTCGCTTGGCGACGGGTCGCATGTGGTAACGGCTGTAAGCGGAGGGGCTACGCTGGGTTCCGTGAGTATCACGGTTGACACAGCGGGACCTGTGATTACGCCCCCGAACACGGTGAACGTGCTGGCCAATGACTCGTCTGGAGCAGTCGCCACGTTCACAGCTACCACTTCAGATGCGCTGGATCAGGCACCCACGATCTCCTTTTCAGTTGCTTCCGGGGCAAGGTTCGGCATTGGCACCACTGTTGTAGTGGTAACATCGACGGACTTGGCGGGAAACACGTCCACGCTCCCGTTCAACGTGGTTGTCTCCCCTCCCGTGATCATGCCCTCCATTGGAGGAACGGACTCGGGATTCGGCGCGGGCACGGGTGTCATTGCGATCATTGTGCCGCAGGCGCAATTGGTGGCAATCGACGCTGTCCCACTCTCCTCAGGGCAACTTCTTAGCTCTGGGTTGGATTCCGCGAACAACAAGCTTGTCATTACGAGAATCAACCTCGACGGGTCCTTGGACACCTCGTTCGGGACGGAGGGGATTCTCCGCGTCGATCTTCCCTCCGACTTTTCGGCAAGGCGGATTCAGGTCGATCCCTCAGGCTTCAGTTATGTGCTTGGGAACACGATCTCAACGGGTCAGCCGGCTGTGGTGCGGTACACGCCGGGGGGAGTACAGGACATTGGCCTGGCGAACGGCGGGCTGTTGGTGATCGCGCCGTTTTCGCCGGGAGACACGGTTGATTCGATCCAGCCGCTGGGCACCGGCGGGTTTCTGGTGGGAGGGTCGAAGCTGGTGGGTGGCCGGAACAATGCCGCACTGGCCCGTGTGACCGCGGCGGGGGCGGCTGATCGGAGGTTTGCCCGGGGGCTGTACCTGCGTCCCGGCGGGGCGCTGGATACTTTCAACTCGATTGCAATCGGTCCAAAGAATGTGATTTACGCAACGGGAGTGACGGGTGATACCGCAAGCTCCTCCGCGCTCACGGTCCGGTTCTCGGGCGCGGGGAGGCCAGACTCGACGTTCACCAAGCTTACGTCTATTCCTGGCTTTGCCCTAGCCTCCGGCCAGAAGGTCATCGTGCAGGCGGACGGCAAGGTTCTGATCTCCGTTTCGGTCGCGGCAACCTCAGCCGACGCCCGGGCGGGGCGATTGGGAACGGCAGCCGTTCGATTCACCATCAGGGACGCGCTGGATACCACGTTCAGTGGCGGTGGCATCACGGTCACCTCCCCGCCGCCGAGTGCGCCGCCGGGCACGCTGTCTCTCGTGGGATTTGAGCCGCTGTCAGTTGCCAGCCTCTTGAGAGAGTTTGACAGGGCGGCATCGTCGATTGTATCGCTCCCTGGTGGGAAGGTCCGGCAGTTCACGGCTCGGACTCAAGGCCCTGATACGTTGTTGGTTCAGCGGCAGCTCGTCGCCGATGCCGTGAACCTTGCCACCAACAATGTCACGGTCAGGACAAACAGGCCGTACAG
This sequence comes from Tepidisphaerales bacterium, assembly GCA_038247815.1. Lineage (GTDB taxonomy): Bacteria > Planctomycetota > Phycisphaerae > Tepidisphaerales > Tepidisphaeraceae > JBBRUM01. Next base: position 2,841 of record JBBRUM010000153.1, read on the forward strand.
GCCCAACGCGCGGGTCGCCGTTAATGTTCGCGTAGACAACACGGGTACGCTCGCCACACCCAAGACGGTGCCTGTCGTGTTCTTCTTCAGCGCCGACCCCGTTTTGGACGACGCCGACATACAACTCCCCGGTCTGACCGCCCAGCTGGGGTTGAAGGCGGGCGGGTTCAGAGTGCTTAAGTTTACGGTGATTGCTCCTGCCGCTCAGGGCAGTTACTTCCTAATTGCTCGCGTCAACTCGGGGAACGGCGCGTTCGCGGACCTCACCTCCGCAAATGACGTCAAGGCGGCGGCGTTGCCCTTGTCAGTAGCTGGGACTGCTGCCAGATCTGCCTCCGCAATAACGCTGTTTCCATTCTCCAGAGACCGGCTGTTCCCGAGTGAGTTGCTGTTCGCCTGAACGACCGTGCGTGAATGCGCACGGCGTCTGGCGGGATTGAGGTGCAATGGTCTCGAAGAGTGACGAAGTTTTTCGGACGCAGAGAGGGAGGAGGTTCCGCGCGATAGATCTCCGAGTGGAAATCGAGACATCAAGCCATTGTCGGCGGTCAAGTGCCCGTTGTATCCCTCTGACTTTTCCCACCCTACCCCCTCAACCCGGACGACTGCGTGGTTCATATTTTACTCGAAGTTCATCAATTACAGATTTACCCATGTTCTTCCCGTGGGCGAAGGACCCGTGTCCGGATGCTGGGACGGGATGTGCGAGTTTAGGAACGGAGCACGGCTATGGATTTGTCAAATCGGGTGTGCTGTAAAGCATTGGAAGGTCGGCGGCTGTTCGTGGTGGCATCGCTGACAAGGGAGAGTTTTTGATCGTTTCTCGCCCAGGCGGATGCCAACGGTGATCAGATCGTAACGTCAGCCGAGGCGAAGACGCAGGTCGGCAGAATCAAGTCCGAATTGGCCGTGGCGAAGGCCGATCAAGCTGCAGCGATTAGGGAGGCGAAAAGCAGTTTTAACTTTACAATCGGCGAACTGAAGTCGCAGCTCAGGGACGATCTCGCCGGCACATCGGGCGGAGAAGATCGGGCGTCTGTGAAACAGGAGTTTAACTCCGCGTTGGCCGACGCCAAAGGAACACTGAAGGAGGAGTTGGCCGACGCGACGAGTACGTTCAAAAGTGCCAGAACGACCCTGCTGCCGGCACAGACCGTTTTCAATACCCTGTCATCGTTACTGAAGAAACCGTTCGTAACGGACACCGACAACAATGGTGGATTGACCCTTAGCAACGACGAAGTGACGAGACTCACCTCGCGTGATGGTAATGCGGTGACACTGACGGCAAAGGACCTCGCTGGCGTTAACAGAATTCCGAAGGTGAGGTGAGACCGGACGGATGAGGGTAAAGGCAGAGGTAGATATACCAAAGCAAACGAGTCGCGGAGAGCCCCGTTTGGCATGGTGCGCATGTCTAATGTGTCACACTATGGCGTTGCCTCACGCGTGGGCGATTCTGTTTCGCAAGAGCATCCGTTGCGTGGCGAGCGGCGTTCTTTTGAACAGTCCTCGCGAACGCATGATGAGTTCGGATCGCCCAGGCATCAGCGACAGAACCGAACCGCTTTGCCGTTGCGGAATCTGCGGGGTCAATCTACCCCTAACGTCCAGCAACGCCAGTTATAACCCGAACTTCGACGGGGTGTTGAACCCCGCTAGACCCAATCTCTAGCGTGTCGGTAAACCAATTCGAACTCTACTTTTTTGATACGTTTGAAGGCGTTGCGAGCGGAGAATGGGTTGAAGCGCCCACGACTTGGCGGCCTGCCTGCAGGCAAGCGACGGCTCGGTGACCCGAGCACGTACTGCCGGTGCCATTTGTCCGGCATCAGGATGACTCATGTGACCGCTGACTCACCCTCACTCGTACCAGAGGCGCATTGGGTGCTGCGTCGTTGGCTGCTCGCGCTCAAGGGTGGGTTGGCTTGGGGGACGGTGGAAGACGGGTTTGGCGGGCCACCCATAAAGAGCGCGGCAAGCTCGCCGCGGCCGGACACGTTGTATTGCACATAGATGTGCTTGATGTGGTCTCGGACCGTATGGACAATGATTCCCAACTCTCTCGCGATCTCTTTAGTGGCTGCGCCGCCCAGCAGCAAATGTAGAACCTACTGCAATCGGGGTGATAATACCGCCTGCTGGGTCGACGGGGGCAGGCAGATCTGGCCTCCCAGAATCAGGTGGTGCGTCTCAACGGTCGCCAAATGAACCAAGGCTACGGCTTTACGCGCTATGGGTCGCTCATCGCCGAAGCGGTGAAGGCTAAACGCGAAGATGCGATCGGGGGTGCCAAGCGCGTCGACGCGGGCGTGCGAAACTACGCTGTCGACGAGGCGTCCGTCCTCACACAGGTCGAGAAAGGGAGCAAGGTTCCGCCGTACTTCCAAGTGGCTTCTGGGATATACCTCCTCGAGCTAGCATGTCTGGAAGTCATCCCCGCTCTGGAAGAAATTGTTCACGAACGGGTCGGAGGTGACCGGAAACGACCGCCCAAAATCCCCGAGGTAATGAAGGAATGCAGGGTCATGGGAATCTCCAAGGAGCATGTGCGTGATCTTGGGCGACTTTGAATCCCGCCAGTTCTCGGCGACGCCGAGAAAGGCTTAACTGGCACCTATGAGGCTGGCGATCCCGGTAACCAAGGCCGGCAGTTGTAGATCGGGGGTTGAACGAAGCACGGCGACGTCGGCCAAGTTTCGCATCATCGAAGTGATTTCGCTCTGCATAAGCCCGAGGCGTCGGTTCATGCGATTCTCAACGGATGCATTCGAAAGTCTTAGGGACGTTCTGAGAGCTTCGACATCGGTGAAGCACGTATCTGACCAATGAACTTGGCGGCCAGTTCATCCCTGCCGGACACTTGAAAGTGCCTGTAAAGGCGTTGGAAATGTTCGCGAACTGTTTCGACACTCAGACTTAGTTCTCGAGCGATGGTTTTTGGGGCTTGTCCCGCAAGAAGTCTGTCGAGTACCTGCTGCAACCGTGGGGTCAGTCCGGGAACCGCGCCCGCCGCGAGGGTGACATGTCCGCGGTCAACCAGGTTCTTCAGTTCGGCGACGGCAAAGGCGACCAGATTGCGATCCCGGTCCGACAGTCTGCCCGACTGCCCGAATTGGTGCATTCCAACGCCGACCACGCTGCGTCCGCCCTCTCCCGTACGGAAGAGCGACACGAGGCCGTCGGCTACGCGCCCCGCATGACGCACTTCGACGAAATCAGGAAAGTCGCGTTCGGCGTCGTGGGTGGGTAGTACGTCCTCAAAGGAATAGTTTTGCAGGGTTGCCGGACTTCGTATTGAGTGGTGGCAGAATGGATCTGCTTCGAGTCGAAGTCGGACGCCGAACTGGGACATGTACTGGAGAAAGACGGGATCTTGGTCGGCCGTTAGGGTTTGGTGGGTGAAGATGGGCGAACTATCGATGCTCCACCCGTTGGCAGCGAAGAGGAATGCCTGGTTTGTGCCCACCATCCTGCAAAGTCCTTCGACGAGTAATTGTCGTTGCGCGGGCGGGTCAGACTTCAGGGCGGCGACGTCCGCCAGCAAGCGCATAACACTGAGTACCTCGGTGTGGGTGGGCTGCGTACGATGTGTGGTTGACATGGTGTAGCCGGGCTGCAGAGGCGGTATGCTCATATTTAGCAGAACAAGCGTCGGAAGAGAAGGACCGCGATCCATGAAGGTGGGAGGGGATTCTGGTTTCAGCGGAACTTTCAAAGTTCTCGGCAAGTCGAATCCCGGCTGGAATCAACTCGAATCGAGCACGAATTGCCACGTTGCCTTAAACCGCTAGAGAAATCCTTCGCCCGCCCATCCTAGCGCAAGTCAAATACGACTCTCACCGCACCCAGCCCCTTCACGTGCCCCGGACCAAAACCCGGTTTATAACCCGCGCTGCAGCCGATGCGACCGGCCGTCGATCTGGACGGGGACGTAACTTTTTCGGGTCCTTCCGGGATCATTGTGGGTAAAGATTCAGGCCACCGCAGTGGAGATAGATGGCGGTTTTGAAGTTGTCCGTGTTCCTGAACCCGCAGCACTTTCTTTTGATCGTCATGATCCGGCTGTTGAGCCCCTCGGCCACGCCGTTGGTGATGCGGTGCCCGAAGTAGTTCAGCACGCTCGCCAGGCTCGATTTGATCATGTCCGCCACCTTTTTCACCGGCGTCAATTGTGATCGCTTGGCCCAGCCCAACCAGTCGCCGAAAAACTTCCCCGCCGCGGGTTTGGTCTTCTGGCTCCACAACTCCCGCAGCGTCTCCTTGATCGCCCACGCCCGCGCGGTCCTCAGATTGGCGTCTTTCACCACGGCAAAGTCCCGCCTGTACTTCTCCGGCAGGTTCTCCTTGCCGTACAGCCACATGTGCTTGGTCCCTTTGAGCAGTCCGCAACCCCAGGAACTCATCTCCCGGTGCTCGGCGAGACGTAGCTTGTCGACCGCCATATTGATCTGCTTGATGATGTGGAAGCGATCGAAGACGATTTTTTCTTGCGATAGGGGTAGCCCCTGCCGGGTGGCTTTGACAAACGGTTCCCACATGTCCATCGCCACAGCTTCGATTCCGCCGCGTTGTTCGGCGGTGAGTCCGGCGTAGTAGCCGGCCAGACTCTCGGCCGTCCGATTCACGCCGACGTACTGGACGGTCGCGTTCTCCAGGTCGCTGACGATCGTCATGTGGCTGTGTCCTTTGCGGAATGCCTTCTCATCGACGCCGATGTGCCGGACGACGTCGGCCTGCCTGCGGCTCAGGCCGCGTTGGACGGCCCGGTTCATCACGCTCGACGCCTCGTCCCAGCTCACCCGCATCACGGCACAGGCCCCGCCGAGGGTGGAACACTGGTGGATGACGTCGATGATCATTCGTTCCATGAGCGCGGTGAACCGGCTTCCGGGCAGGGCCCAAAGTACTTTCACCTGACGTACCCCGTGCCGCTCATAGCGGACCCGTGGGATCCGGGCGTGCAGGAAGGTCTTGAGCTGGCAACTGTCCGGATGCCGCCAGACGCGCTATTTGACGTGATGTTGCAGCGGCTTGAGCGGGTACGTGACGGCCTCGCGACGCCCGGTTCGACCGGAGGCGTTGTCTCGGCCACCCCGGCGACTCCTCCAGCCGTCGCCCCGACCGCCTGCAACCCCCATTCGTTCACGACGCAACATCATCTCCCTCACCACCATCAGCCGCGCCGGTGGCGGCCGTTCGTGGATCACTCTCACCGCTCAGTTCGGGCCTACCCGCCATCCCGCGATGCACCCCATCCCCGCCACCCCAGCCCGAACGCAGAAGCACCACGGCTCACACCGTGGTGCTTCTCTTCGGCCTAACCCCCGTAGCACTCCCCCCTATTTCCTCCACCGCCTGCACCCCCGGTGTGGGAGCGCGGTTCCGCCGTGCAGGTTGAACCTCGCCCAGTACATCTGCACCAAC
>JBBRUM010000154.1:0-8233 GCA_038247815.1 Tepidisphaerales bacterium
ATTGCCGGCGGCGGGCCGCCAGGCGTTGGTGGCATCGTTTTTGACGAAGCGGAGGTAGTCGAAGGAGTACCCCGGCAGCGCGACGGCGGCGCGAGCGTCGGCCTCGGTCTGCCATTTGGCAACTTGGCCCTTTGGCAATTTGGCCATTTGCTTCGCCGCGTGCCACGCGCCGATGGTGTTGTGGAGCAGAAAGAGCACCATGTAGTGCTCGGTGAAGAGCTGCGTGACGGCGGGGAGCGTCGCACCGGTGATCTTGTCGCCGCCCTTGACGCCGGCGTTGACACGGTCCTTCTCGGCGGATTGCCAGAACTGGTACACCCAGCCCAGCGCGTCGTCGGCGGTGAAGACCGTTGGCGGGAGCGATTCGAGGTGTTTTTCGAGGGCTTGTTGGTGTTCGGGTGCGAGCTCGACGCGGAGGACGGGGTCGGTGGGGCGGAAGATGTGGGGGAGCATTCCGGCTGCGAAAGATCCGGCGGTGGCCCAGAGGTCGGGGACGGTGGGTGTGGAGGCCTTGGCCGCGTTTTCGGCGGCGATTTGGGCGACGGTGTTGAGGTCGACGGGGACGTTGTACTGGGGGTGGATGAGGAGGTTGTTTTCGGCGAGGAAGCGGGCGAAGAGCATTCGGTGCCAGTGTTCGTAGGCGACTTCGTGGGTGAGGCGGGAGAGATCGGAGAAGGACTGTTTGGCATCGTCCCAAGTGTCGCCGAGCTGGCGGGCGTGGGCACGGAGGGAGCGGCGGACGGATCGGTCGGTTTCGGAGAGGTAGGCGGGTACGTCGCGGCTGGGGGCGGCGACGGCGAGGCGTTTGAGAGCGGCGGTGGCGCCGTTCTCGGCTTCGGCGCGGGCGTTTTGGACGGTGGTATCGAGGATGCGGCGGAGATCGGAGTGGAGTGGGGGCATGGGTGACGGGGTGTGGGAGCGGGAGAGGGGGGGATTAGACGATGACGGGACCTTCGGAGAGCTTGGCGCGGATGGCGGATTCGGAGGATTTCAGCCAGGCGGCGAGTTCGGTTTCGGAGGAGATGGTGGCTGGGGGGAGTTTGAGGGTTTGGGCTTTGGGGACGAGGGACTTGGCGGCTTCCTGTCGGGCGGCGTCGAAGCGTGTGGGGAGGGCGGCGGTGAGTTCCTGCCAGGAGGTGATGGAGCGTTTGGCGAGTTCGGCGAGGAGGTCGGGTTCGGTGGCGACGGAGACATCTGGGGGAGCGGAGAGCTGGTGGCGGGAGGCGATGGTGGCGAGGGCTTTGGCGTCTTTTTCGCCGAGCTTGACCCAATTGGGGTCGGCGGCGAGTTGGCGGTCGGAGGCGAGGAATTCGTCTTTGGCGCGTTTGGAGAGTTCGAGGAGACGGGATCGGAGTGCATCGGCGAGGAGGGTGCAGAGGGGGGGAACCGGGTCGGTTTTGTCGAGGAGCTGGCGGTGGTCGCGGATGGCGCTTAATTGAGAGTCGACGTTGCCGCCGGGGACGGCTTGGGGGAGTTCGGCGGACCGGGCGTGGGAGAGGAGCTGTTCAAGGGATTTCCAGCGGGAGAGGCGCTTTTGGGCGAGCTCGGACTGGGAGGTCCAGAGCTTGATTTCGGCGTCGAGGCGGAGGGCGTCGCGGAGCATCTCGGAGAGCTGCTCGTTACCCAGCATGGATTCGAGTTTTTTGAGGTGAAGCACGTCGGGGGTGGCGGGGAGCGGAGGATCGCCACCGACGGAGGCGGCGAGATCTCGGAGTTTCCGGAGGAACTCAGGGGCCTTTGGCTCGACTTCTTCGTTGCTCACGGTCTTAACGCCGACTCGGGTGAACAGGCCGCGGAGGTTCACCCGTTCCATCGCGCTGATGGGCGGATGGTCGACGCGATAATCGATGACGCCGATCATGGTTTGGTCGATGGCCTGTCGAGCGACGGGTACGCCGTTGCGGCTGGCTTTGAGAAGGCCGGCGGCGATGAGAACCATGAGGCCTGCGTTGACGGCGTTGTTGGACCATCCGTAGGGGGATTTGGTGAACTTGCCGATAAGTTCGTTGCCCTTTTTGCCCGGCCCGATTTCGGAGAGGATGGCGGAGCAAACGGGGTGTTGATCGGGGTTGCCGCTGTGGTTGACGATTTGCAGGGGCGCACCGTCGCCGCTTTTGGCCCGCTTGAAGACCTCTTCCCACTTGTCGGAATCGGCGAGTGAGAAGGAGGGGTAAAGTCGTGAGAGGGCGGCTTCGCAGGCTTCGCGGACGCGGTCGGTAAGGGTGATTCCGGGGAAGTCTTCGCTGCCGGGGAGGATGGCTTTGGCGTCTTTGAGGATGGTTTGCAGGAGGAGGGTACGGACTTCTTGTTCGGCGAGGACTTTGCGGGTTTCGAGGGCGTTTTTGGCTTCTAGGGCGGCGGGTGTGTTGGGAGTTCCTCGCTCCTGAAGCGTCATTTCAGAGGCTTTGGCGATGGCCAGTTGAGTTTTTAATTCGCTGGCTGAGACCTTGGGGATAACAACGGTGACACGGGGACTCTGGGTGCCGGGGGCATGGGCGTCGGCGAGGATGGTTTTGGTGGCGGCGTCCCACTCGGTCCGGATCCAGACGGGAACCGCCTGCTCTCCGGCGGGGGGTGTATCACCGAAGGCGGTGTCGAGCTTGCGACGGACTTTGCTCTTGCCTTGAATCAGGGTTACGTCTTGAAGTAGAGCGGTGATCTCACGACGGAACAACTCTCCGCGGAGGTAGCCGATTTCACCCTCATCGGCCAGCAGTCCGGCGAGGCGCTGCTTGTAGTGTTGCTCCCACGCGGAGGATTCGGGGGTTTGGAGGCGGAATTCATCGCCGACCCGCAGAAGAGTGCCATCTTTCTCCATGGCATCGAGGAGCGGCGGTATCTGCTGGCGGAGCCTGTCGCCGTCGAGCTTAAGATCTTCAACGAGCAGGTCGGCGAGTACAGCCGGAGTGGCTCGGAGGCCGAGATTGGGTGCAGACAGACTGACCTTGCCGATCATGTAGATCAGGGCGAGAAGTCGACCGGAGAGCTTTTCATCGTCATTTTTGCTGGTGCGCTTGCGTTGGATGATGTTGTGCCGGTCGCGGTCGAGCGCACCTTTTTCGACGAGCGTGTCAGCGAGTTGATCGAAGAGCATATCGCCAGGGATGACATGGCCGACATCCTCGTGTGCAACGGAACGGACTGCTTCGAAGGTGATACGGAGTTGGGTGCGGAGCTGCCCGGTGAGCCCGGTATCGACGTTGCGGAGGACTTTCTCCCAGAACCGCCTGCGAACGGGGAGGACGGGGTAGTCGTCGACGTAGCGATCTTCGTCGTCGGGCTTGGTCTTGAGATCGGTGTCCTTCAACTGACGTGTGATCTCGCCGGTTGAAGCGTTGAGAAGTTTGCCCAAGCCGTCCTTCTCGTTGGCTTTTTTTTGGAGAACAACCTTGCGAATGACGGTGTCAATGTCATTGTCCTGAAGGTGCAGGGTCCGCTGGAACCGGTCTTGCAGGCGTTGGAGGAGGGGAGTGGTCGTCAGAGCGGATTGCCCGGTGGCAACGACTATGAGCTTGCCGTCAAAGCTGCTGCTGAGCGCTTCGACGCAGAGTTGAAGCTTGAAGCTCCGGTCGGCGTCGTCTCCGATGTACTGTTGGGCTTCGTCTAGAACGAGGAGAGAACAAGGGAACTTCCCGTTAAATTTCTCTTTGACCGCGCGGTCGATCAATTTGGTCATGCCGTCGATGTCGATTTCTTCTTGCTTTGGGAACTGATCGTTGATCTTCTGCAGGACCTCTTCGGCAGTCTTTCCCAGTGTCGGGTCATGGCGAGCGATGGACTCTGCGATGTCGGACGAAAGTCGGAAGGCTTCGAGATCTTGTGTCCAGTCAATGCCGGCGGCTTCCAGGTCAGACCGAACTTTCTGCTCCAGTTTCTTCTGTCGCATCCAGAGCAGGAAGTTGGCAGTTGAAACGTCCGGGGGCAGGCCGAGAGCCTCGTAAACCACTGAAAGGACCGCTTTGGGAAGTTGGTCGGCAGAGCTGGCCTCCAAGATGCCTGCCGCTGCAAACTTTCCTCCTGACCTCTTTGAAACTGTGTCTAGCTCGCGAAGAAGGTCCTTGACGCTGTCGGGAAGCATCGCCACGTCACGCGGTGTCTTTCCGCTCGGGAGTGGTTCGTTCGTCCATAGGTATCGAAGGACCTTGACTAGGTGCGATTTCCCACTGCCGTAGAACCCGCTGATCCACACCGCCGGCTGCATTTCCTTTGTGGAATTGTTACAGAAGGTTTGAACGACGATTTCAAGGCCCTTGGCGTACTGACCCTCGCACACGAACATCTCGAGCTCTTCGGCGATGAATAGTGCAGCCTTTGCACCCTTAACTTGAGCCACCCCCTCGTTGGCAAGTTTCTGGTTCCTCGGGTCCTTGAGGAAGAGTTCATGGTTCTTGATTGAAAGGTTCATAAGTTGATCTCTCTGTTTACGACAATTGGAATCCCGAGGTAGTTCCATCCGTCGCCCGTATCGAACAACTTGTATGTGTTTGCTTCGCGGACACCCGGGAAACAAACGAGAAGTCGACCTTTGATCTCTCCTTCAATTGCCTTGACGACGGATGAAAGCCGCAAGACGCCGTAGAGCGATCCGGCACCCATGAGCGCAACCACGTCTCCGTCTCTTGCTTTTAGTAGCTCAATAATGAGCCCGTCGCAAAGGGTCTTGTGGAATAGCTGCTCTGGCAAGCCTTCGGGCCGGCGGAAACAACCCTCCCGGTGACGCCATGTTGTCAGCCACTCGGGAAATTTCGAGGTCAGATCGACGGGCACCCATCCGTGTTGCGACTCTTGAGTGGCCAGAGCAAGTTCTGGCATCCGCTTTCGAAACCTGCGCTCACTGGCTGGGTTGTAAACGAGGAACCAGACCTTTTCTGCGCCAGAGAGGTTCTCCCGCCACGGGGTGTGTACATGTGACGAGTACGCCCTTAGAAGCAGGTCAAACTCTGCCATCCGACATCTCCTGCTCCAACGGTGTAAGCAATTCGGGAAACGAAATCTCAACCACACTCCCCAGTTGCCGGTAAGAGAGCAGTCCCTGCTTGGATGCGATCCGGGCAAGCCCGGTAACCTCTGAAAGCGGGCGGTCAAGAAGGCGAACTACCTCAGAGGTAAAGAGCCGCTGTCCTCGTCGACCTTGTACGGATGCCAGTAGTAGACAGAGCGTAACAGTTGCCGGCGTGACTTCCGGGCGTGACCTGATTTTCTGAACCCGTCCTTCGAGAAAACCAGCCTGCGTCAATGTGGAAGCCACATTCCTCGCAACCTTGTTTCGTACATCGGGATTCAGTCGCGAGCCCAGATTCTTGGCAAGATAGAGGTCAATCACATCTGCTCGGCAGGGGCTACCGAGCGGTATCGGGAGAACGGCCTCCACTGACCTCCTAAGTAACGGATCCCGAGCTTGAGCGACGAGAAACGCCAGCATCTCGCGGCCGCGGACATCCAACCGCCAAAGCTGGCGAAACACACGGAACAAGGGGATCCTAGAGTGCAACCCGTACAACTCGCTCAGTCGTTGGATCGTGAGGCGTCGCGTGGCGACCGTTTTTTTGCCCAAGAGGTTGTCGTCAACAATGAGCGTCCGAAATCCAGCATGATCGGTTGTAGTCGCCGAGCCTCTAAACAACTCCTTGAGCTCCGAGAACATCATCGTTCGGCTACTGTGGGTTCCGCGCTCGCCGAACCTGAATCCGAACCAACTGCCGGATTCCTTATTGCCGCCGTCTGGTTGCTGGATCTGTTCGTTCGCCATCACTCGGGTCGAGTTTACTCCAACTCGGTGCGGAAACCACTACTGGATCCAAAGCTTGGGAGATCAACCACACGTACGAGGTGACCTCCTGCACCTCGGGTTTTGATTCAACGGTTGCAGTTGATCGAGGTTGATCGGGCATAGCCCCCCGTGCAGGGTCTACTGACACAACGTCGTCAGTCGTCCACCAAGTTGCTTGGTGAACTCCACGACCCGCAGTACGTTGGACGCCCGAACGAAAGGTGGCCGATCGTGGCGGAATACTGGGTCGAGGGGGCGGACAAGAACAGCGGGGTCGATGTGACGATCATCGTGACTGCGATGGATGAGGAGGCTGCGCAGGCCGAGGCAGCTCGGCGAGGGGTTCTGGTGTCGAAGGTGAGTAAACGCGGGACCTCAGGCGCAGCCGCGGTGCCGAGCGCTCGGGGCCATGTAAAACCAGCAAACGGTACCTCAGCGACCGAGGTTCTGATGTCGGCTGCCGTTGCAGCCGGCGTGGTGGCATCGGTCGGGTACCTGTGGATCCTTTACGTCATCGCTCGGATCGTTACCGCTTCCATTGGCTCCGCTGGCGGGGGTGTTCGCGGCGCCGTAGGCAGACTAAGCACCTTGGATGTTACGGACGCGTTGGCGATGTTGGTGATCCCGGTGGCGGTGCCGGTGGTGCTTTCGGTGTTATTCCAGTGCCTCGGGGCTGGGATGTACGGTCTTCGGGTACGGCTGTTGTTGCTCGAAACGAATTAACTCTTTCGGGGTTTCCCATGGCACATTTGATTCCTGTCGAAAATGGTCGCGCGATGATGATGTACGTCGACGAGGTGCCTTGGCATGGACTCGGGCAGAAGCTCAATGGCCCGGCAACCAGCGAGAAGGCGATTGCCGCCGCGGGGTTGGACTGGTCGGTCAGGAAGCGCCCGCTCTACGCCGACGGTGGATTCATGAAGCCGCAAATTGAGGTGAAATCCCACGTTTGCTTAGTCCGGGAGGATAAAGAGCAGAAGGGCGAAGATTCATTCTTGTCAGTGGTGGGGCGGAACTACAACGTGCTTTAGAACCACGGGGCGTTCATGTTCTTTGACCAGATCGTCGGCATGGGCAGGGCCGTGTACGAGACAGCCGGCGCGATTCTTGACGGGCAGGTGATCTGGATTCTTGCCCGGATTCCCAGCGACCTTGTGACTGCGAACGGGGAAAAGATCCATCCCTACATCCTGCTTTCCAATGGTCACGGTATGGGTCGACCGGTCTCGCTGAAACTGACGGCGGTTCGGGTCGTGTGCAACAACACCCTGTCATTCGCGATGGACCACGAGGCCGGCAAGATCATCCGCATCGCTCACACGGCTTCAATGCGGGGAAGGCTCGCAGATGCCCGCGGCCTGCTCGGACTGATCGACCGCACGACATTGGAGCTCCGACGCTTCGCCGAACGGCTAAGGAGCTTGCAGCTAAACGATCAACAGCACGACGACTACCTTCGCAATGTCTTCCCCGAACCCAATCCCTCCGCAAAGGGTAATCTGGTCAACCGCCAGCGAGATACCGCCAGGTGGTATCGCGCCGAGGCGAAGGGTCTCGCTCAGACTGGTCGCGGCAATACGACGGCGGAAGTTCGAGGCACCCTCTGGGCTGCCTATAACGGCGTCACTGATGTCTTGGATCATGCCAAGCCCGTCGCATGGTCCGATGACCGCATGCTCGCCAGCGTCTGGTTCGGCCAGCGCGACACCATCAAGCGTCGAGCAACCAAGCTTGCTGAAGAACTCGCCGCCGAAGCCAATTGAAGGTGGACATGAGCCAGTCTCCCGCCCAGAAATGGAAGTACGCCAATGATTCCCGACAAGACCGCGGTGGCGCAGCCCCCTCTCATGCTCAAGCCTGCACAAGTCGCTGCCGAACTGGCGATCAGTGTTCGCACTCTTCACCGTTGGGAGTCCGCAGGGATGTTCCCAAAGGCGGACCTTCGAATGAATACGGGCGTCGTTCGCTGGAGACGAGAAACCCTGATGGTGTGGATTGAGGAGCGGAGTCGCGACGGCAGGCCGCGTTTGCATGGACCCAAGCCTACGAGATCTTGAGTCTTGATATCACGTGGATACGCGTTTAGCGAGACGATATTGGAACTGTACCCGCTCCACCCGGTGAAGTTTGGCGAGGGATTGCCGGTGTATTCGGAGGAGAACCGAGTTGATCTCGATGGGTGTCTGAATGGGCAGGCTCTGGTCGGCGATGATCGTGTCCATGATTTGGAGTAGGGCGCTTACCGCACCCCGGGTGACTCGCCATGGCTGGGAGGGGACGGGTCGGCGTCTTCGTGTCTTTCGGGTGGTCTTCATCGTCGCGTCCGTTTTCGTCGTCGGTTGGCTGCTGGAATGGGGATTGCACTTGCGCCGGCTTCGGCGGCCGTGTAGCCCTCTGCAAGCATCCGGCGGGCTTCCATCTGGACGAGGAGCTTGACCAGCTGCATTCTTGATCTCTCTGGCA
>JBBRUM010000155.1:0-8174 GCA_038247815.1 Tepidisphaerales bacterium
AAGCTTGCGACGCAGCACGGGGATCAGCGTCTGGTTGATCAGCGTGCTTTTCCCGCTGCCGGAAACGCCGGTGATGCACACGATCCCGCCCAAAGGCAGACTCAAGTCGACGTCCTTGAGGTTGTTCTCGCCGCAGCCGGTGAGCGTGAGCGCATTTTTGAAGTCCAGCGCCCGCCGGTGCTCCGGCACGGCGATGCCCAGTTCCCCCCGCAGGAACTTCAGCGTCACACTCTCGGCGAAACGCACCGGCGAGCTGTCCTTCCCCGCCCCGGCGGCCAGCAACTCCGCGACGGTTCCCTCCGCCACCACACGCCCGCCGTGGCTGCCCGCGCCCGGGCCGATGTCGATCAGGTAGTCCGCTTCGCGGATGCACTCCTCGTCGTGCTCGACGATGATCACCGTGTTTCCGATCGTCTGCAACCGCCGCAGTGTGCGGATCAGTCGCGTGTTGTCCCGCTGGTGCAGCCCGATCGTCGGCTCGTCTAGCACGTAGCACACGCCCACCAGCCCGCTGCCCACCTGCGTCGCCAGGCGAATCCGCTGCGCCTCACCCCCCGAGAGCGACCCCGTCCGCCGGTTCAGCGAGAGATATCCCAGCCCCACATCGACCATGAACCCCAGCCGAGAGTTGATCTCCTTCACGATCGGCTCGGCGACCTTCGAACCCTCGCTGGTGAGCTTCAGCGTCTCGAAGAACTTCCTCGCCAGCGCAACCGTCATGTTCGTCACGTCGTTGACGCTGTACCCAGGGAGAATCAGCGGTTCGGTGGCGACGGCTGCGGGGGCCGCCTTCTTCGCCACCTTTTTCCCCTCGGTCTTGGCGGGCTTCTCAGCCGGCGCGGTCGACCCCGGCGGGTACAGAGGCATGCTTACGCCGTCGCTGGCTTCGAGTCGTACAGCCAGCGCCTCCGGCCGGAGGCGTGCGCCGTGGCAGGTGTCGCACGGCTGCTCGCTCATGTACGAGTGTAGCTTTTGCTTGACGAATTCGCTTTCGGTGTTGGTGTACCGCCGGTGCAGGTGTGGGATAACGCCCTCGAACCAGGTGGTGGTGCCCGCGTCGCCCTTGGCTTCGGTTCCGAAGAGGAGGATCTCGCGGGTTTTCTTTGGGATGTCCTTCCAGGGTGTGGCGTAGTCAACGCCGAAGTCGCGGCAGAAGGTGCGGAGGACCCGGCTGTAGTAGATGTTCATCCGCGGCCCGTTTTTCCGCCAGGGCTCGATCGCCCCTTTCTGAAGGCTGGCCGTTTCGTCCGGCACCATCAACTCCGCGTCGAACTCCGCCCGCGTTCCGAGCCCGAGGCACGTCGGGCACGCCCCGTGCGGCGAGTTAAACGAGAACAGCCGCGGCTCGAGCTCGGCCAGCGACACCTCCGGGTGGTCCGGGCAGGCGAACTTCTCGCTGTAGACGGTGTCTTTCCAGTCGCTGCCGTCGGCCACGGAGACGGTCGCCATTCCCTGCGCGAGCTTGAGGGCGGTTTCAATGCTGTCGGCGAGGCGCGAGCGGACTTCGGGTTTTAGCACGATCCGGTCGACGACGGCTTCGATGGTGTGTGCGAAGGTCTTCTTCAGTTCCGGCGGTTTTCCCGGCGTGAGGTCGAGGATCTGCCCGTCGACGCGCGCGCGGACAAACCCCTGCCGGTCGAGCGCGGCGAAGATCTCTTTGTGCTCGCCTTTCTGTTGTCGCACGAGCGGCGCGATCACCATCATCTTCGTGCCCGCCGGCAACTTGCTGACGTTGTCCACGATCTGGCTGGCGCTTTGCCCCGCGATGGTCTTCCCGCACTTGTGGCAGTGCGGCTTGCCCGCCCGTGCGAAAAGCACGCGGAGGTAGTCGTAGATCTCGGTCGTTGTCGCGACGGTCGAGCGGGGGTTGTGGCTTGCGTGGCGTTGCTCGATGGCGATCGTGGGGGGGAGGCCTTCGATTTCGTCGATCTCGGGCTTTTGCAGTTGGTCGAGAAACTGCCGGGCGTAGGTCGAGAGGCTCTCCATGTACTTCCGCTGGCCCTCTGCAAAGACGGTGTCGAACGCGAGCGTGCTCTTGCCGCTGCCGGACAGCCCGGTCACCACCACGAGCTGTTCGCGGGGGATCTCCACCGAGATATTCTTGAGGTTGTGCTCCCGCGCCCCGCGGATCCGAATCGCCTTGCTCGACATTCCTGCACCATCCCTTGCCGTCCACCTTACACACGCTGCGCCCGCGTCGACTTTCAATTCCCCCGCTCGCGGGAGTAATGATAGTACGGGCGAGAATCCCCATCGCCCGGCCCGATCCCTCGCCGCCGATTCCCTGTTAAACTCGCAACATGCGATCTCCCGCCATGCTTTCTCTCCTGTCGGTTCTTGCCACCGTGCTCACCGTCGCCTCCTGCTCCGCCAAGCCCGCCGAGGGCGTGAACTGGGCCTGGGTCGGCGCCGTCACCGACACCTCCGCCGTCGTCATCGCCGACGTCGCCAACCCCGCCCTCGCCCGCTCCGCCCGACTCTCCGTCGCCACCCTCGACGGCACCGCCCGAAACTTCCGCCCAGATCCCACACCCGAAGCCCCCGAAGTTGCCCCCGAGCTCCGCCCCTCACCCACCCGCGTCCGGTTCACAGTCACCGGTCTCGTCCCCGCCACGCAGTACAACTGGCGCATCGCCTTCCCCGGACCGGGCACTCAGCCCCAGCCGCGCTCCGGCGGTTTCCGCACCTTCACCCAGCCGGGCCGCCCCACCGGCTTCTCCTTCGCCCTCGGCTCGTGCATGCAAACCGGAACCACCTCCCCCGTCTTCACCACCATCGCCTCCAAGCGCCCCCTGTTCATGCTCTTCACCGGCGACTTCCACTACCAAGACATCAAAGACAACCGCGTCGCCACCTTCGAAGCCGCCGTCGGCCGCCAACTCGTCTCCCCCACCGTCTCCCAACTCCTAGCCACCACCCCCGTCGCCTACGTCTGGGACGACCACGACTTCGGCCCGAACGACTCCGACTCCGCGTCCCCCTCCCGCGTCGCCTCCGCCATCGCCCTGCGCTCCCTCGTCCCCCACTACCCCCTCCCCGACGCCACCGCCGCGTACCAAGCCTTCACCCTCGGCCGCGTTCGGTTCGTGCTCGCCGACCTCCGCTCCGAGCGCGTCCGCCCGGCCACGCGCCCCGCCCCCGGCGTCGGCGAGGTCGCCGGGGCCGTCGGAACGATGATCTCCGACGCGCAGCTCGCTTGGCTGAAGCGCGAGATCCTCGAAAGCTCCAAGTCGCACGCGGTCGTCTTCTTCGTCTCCTCCGTCCCCTGGATCGATTCCGGCACGTCGCGCGACTCCTGGGCCGGGTATCGCAGGCAGCGCCGCGAGCTTTCCGAGTTTCTCCGCGACAACAAGATCGCCAACCTCGCCATCCTCTCCGGCGACGCCCACATGATCGCCCTCGACGACGGCACCAACTCCTCCTTCACCGTCCCCCCAACGCCCCCCGGCCCCCCCGTCTTCCAAGCCGGCAGCCTCGACCAAAACCCCAGTCAAAAGGGCGGCCCCTACTCCCACGGCGCCTTCCCCGAGCGACACCAGTTCGGCTTGGTCACCGTGCAAGACAACGGCGCCGACGTTCGCGTGGTCTTCTCCGGCCGCAATGCAGCCGACAAAGAAATCGTGCGATACGAGTGGTCGCCCGCCGCCGCGCCCGCGCCGACTACAGCACCGTCGAAGTAGCCCCCCGCAGGTTCATCCAGATCACCACCGGCCAAAGCGCCTCGATGGCGACAAAGCACACCGCCACGCCCCGCGGTACCGCTGCGCTTCCCCCAGCCCTCCACGCCGGAACCACAAACACCGCCAGATACGCGGCTTTGTGCACCACCTGAAACATCAGCAGCGCCAAGCACGCCCTCGGCCAAACCAGCCCCCCAGCCGACACCACCGCCACCCCCAACCAAAGGCACGCCACCATCAGCCCCAAGCCGTCCGAGTTTCGAACCACCCCCCCCGAACGTCCCAACCATCGTCTCCCCGCCCTCGCGAAACAACCCCACCAAAACCGGCAGAAGGGTCACCAGATTCGCCACGTACGCCAGTCGTGCAGCAAGTTCACCGCTCGCTCGCTCGCCTCCCAATCACTCCCCGCCACCGCTTTGGAGATACAACTCTTCGAACGGCTGAACGACGACGTATCCGTCGCCGTTAAACGCCATTTGGATGCTTTCGCCGCTGCCCCTGCCGAGAAAGGTCTTTAAGCTCACGTCGGTCTTGAACTCCGGCTGCAGTGTGCCGCTCCAGGCGATGGTGGCGTTGGGGTCGGTGAACACCGGCTGACCGGTGGTGACGCGGAGCACGACCGGGTCGAAGTGGGTGGTAATGGCGATCATCCCCGTCCCCTCGAAACGCACGTTGAATAGCCCGCCGCTGAGCATTGCCGCCATTTTTCGCATCATCGTAATCGAGTGCCTCAACTGCGGCTCGAACGCCAGCACGTCGTTTCCGTTGACCACCAGCGACTCAGCCGAGAGTTTCAAAACGGTCACCTTCTTCCCCCGGTCAGCCAGATACACCTTCCCCCTTCCAACGGCTTTGGTCAACCGAGCGCCCTCGCCGCTGAACGCCTTTTTCAGAAACGTCCCCACGCCATGCTCGAGCACGCCCTCCCGCTCGAACCGTACCTCGCCGTGATACGCCACCATCGACCCCGTCTTCGTCCACACCAGCCCGTTGGCCCCGCCGTCGAGGTTCACCTCCAGAAGTCGGTCCTGCTCAAGCTCGAAGAACCCATGGCCACGGTCCCGCTGGGCATAGCGGACGAAGAAGTCGGAAAGGCTTTCTTTGCTCATGACCGCACTATACCCCGGCGGGCGAGTTGGTAAACGCTATCGTTCCCCCCGAAGCACCCGGCGGAGGATCTTGGGAATCTCGGTGTTGTCCATCTGCCCCTTCACGAGCTCGGCGCGGTACCCGACTGCCTTGACCGCGATCCCGCCGGAGACGTCGTCGTAGGTCGTCCATGTGACGGCAAACGGCAGGCGACGCCCCGTTCGGTCCGGGGCGGCCATGAACGGCGCGGACCCGGTCCCATCCACCCCGTCCAGCGGAGCCCCGCTCTCGGCGTTCGCGGGAAGCACCGGCCACTGTGCGAACTCGCGCGGCGTCAACCCCACCGCACGCATCCCACCCGCATCAGAGTCGCAGGTCGTCATCATGAGCGTGCGGGGGTTGCGGGCGATGAACCCTGCGATGGCCGCGATCGTCTCGTCCGTCCGCCCGATCGCCTCCAGCATCGCGCCGGCGTTGCCCGCATTGCCGAAATTGTCCGAGCCCTCTTCCTCGACCACGAGCGCAAACTGGCGACCGCCTCGGGAGAGAATCTTCAGCGCCGCCAAGGTCATCTCCGCCAGCGTCGGCGCAGTCGCGTTGTACCTTGGGAGATTCTCCCGGCGGAGCGCCTCCTCAGACTTATCGTTGAACGTGTGGAGGGCCGCGAACAAGCCAAGCAACTTCGTCGTCCCCGCCGGCACCCGGGAAAGCTCCTCAGCCGTGAACACAACGGTGTATCCCGCCGCCCGGGCTTCCTCGACAAGGTTCCGGCCGTCCTTCCGCGTCCCACTCCCGTGGCGGCCGGCGACGCCCTCGGGAAGAAAATACCGCTCCCCCCCGCCGAGCATGACGTCGGCGCCCGACGCGACAAGCTGCCGTGCGATCTCCGCGTGGTCCTCACGCGACTTGACGTCGGTGACAAAGCACGCCGTGCCCGGCTCGGTAAGCGTCCCGGAATTGACCAAGCCAATCGGCACCCCAGCCTCGCGCGCTTCGAGCAGAAACGAACGGACACCCGGCACGTCTTCGCCCGCATCGTTACCGAAGCTACTCGCGGCCACCTTCACCCCCAACGCGTGCGACGTCGCCCCGCCGTTGCTCGTCCCGGTCAGCGAGTCCTTCATGTGGCCGCGATACAGCGCCACGTGCGGAAGCTTGTCGTAGTTCGTGCTGCCGTCCGGGCCGACGGCGAGGTAGCGATACGCCTCCCACGGCGAGAGGCCCGCGCCGTCGGGGTGCAGGAAGATGACGGAGGCCGGCTGGGGTCTTTCGACCGAGCGGCAACCGACGGCGACGAAAAGACAGAACACGATGATGAAAAGGCGGGGAAGCATGTCG
Organism: Tepidisphaerales bacterium; assembly: GCA_038247815.1. Classification (GTDB taxonomy): domain Bacteria; phylum Planctomycetota; class Phycisphaerae; order Tepidisphaerales; family Tepidisphaeraceae; genus JBBRUM01. The sequence continues at coordinate 6,111 of JBBRUM010000155.1, forward strand.
AAGAATCTAGGCCCGGTATTTCGGTCTGCGGGTTAGCAAACGGTAAAGAATCTTACTACCGGCGGAGCGCCTCGACGGACTCCGCGAGGGTGTCGGCTGCGCGGGCGGTCTCCTCCTCCTCGTCCTCCGGGCAGGCCATCGCGACGGAGACCACGACATTGCCCAGTCGGATCTGCCTCGAGTCGCTGGCGACCCGCGCGAGGTCTTCGCCGGCAAACCGCCGCTGGCGGCGGAAGAACCTCGAATCAACGGCCAGTTCGAACTCGCCCAGTGGGCTGGGAAGAAGGAGTTTCTCCGTCTCAAGCTCGATGGCGCGGTCGGCTGCCGTGCCGATGACTTCCCGGTTGACGCTCTGGCCCGGCGGAACCTCGAGGTTCACGACCGTCACCACGATGCGCCGCTCGGGGTGTGCCTCCGACGTCAACGTAGCCACGACGCCGGTCGCGGTCGGTGTGAGAGTCGCCCGGTAGCCGCTGGGCGGTAGAAACCGGATCCGCGCCTCCTTCGCAACCACCGCGGGGGACTTCGTCACGCTCGCGGCGACAGCCCGGCCGGGGGCGACCTTCTTTAGCAGCTCGGCCTCGGCAGCCGCGAGCATGACCTTCCGCCTCTCCGCATCGGGGTGCGTGGCAACCACATACAACCCGACCAGTTGCCCCGAGAGCAGTCGCACCGACTTCGACCGCGCCGACGTCTTCCCACCCGACTTGATCGTGTCGGTCACCCGGGCGAACAAGTCCGGGTCGTCCGCGATCGCGGCGGGCGTGAGGATCTCAGCCGAGACGGCCTTCCCCTCGGCGCGAAGTTCGTCGAGCAGCGCATCGATGAGCTTTTTGCGGACCGTCGGGGACGTCAGCAATCCCCGCTGGGGCTGGGCCGTGAGTGAGGCCAGGACGGCCCCCGCTTCCTGGCCCTGAGCGGCGCGGGATCGAAACGAGAGCGCGGTGCTCGCTACGTCGCGGGAAAGCAGCTCGAAGGCTCCGGGCGTGGGCAAAGCCAGCTTGCCGCCGGCGAGTGGAATCTGCTCCGGTTTGGCCGCGTTGGCGGCCTGGCCGAGCGCGGGGCACACCGCCAGCAGCAGCGCAACAGCCCAGCCTCCGCAGATCAGTCGTGCGTCGGCGCGCATGTCACATCGGTTCCTGTTTCACCGTCTCGTCGTACACCTGCAGCAGCTTGGACTTGTCAAAAATCATCTCCGCCCGGGTCAAACCGACAATGTCGTACGTGCTGGTAAGCTCGATCGCGTCAACCGGGCACGCTTCCTCGCACATCCCGCAGTAAATACAGCGGAGTTCGTCGATGTCGAACTTCACCGGATACTTCTCGCGGTCCGCCCACGGGGACTCGCCGGCTTCGATGTGGATGCAATTCGCCGGACAAGCCGTCGAGCACATGAAGCACGCCACGCACTTCACGCGGCCTTCCTCGTCCTTGTTCAGCCGGTGCACGCCGCGGTACGTGCGCAGGGCAAACCCGCCCTCCTCCACCTTTATGTCCTCCCGACGCTCCTCGGGATACTGGATCACCCGATCCTTCCCGCGCACGACCACATCGAACATGTGGCGAAACGTCGTGCCCAGCCCCACCAGCACCTGAGGAATATAAAACTGGTCCGCAGCCGAGAGCTTCGGCTCTTTCAAAACGACAATGTCGGAGTCTTTCATGGCCATGGGATTATCGCTGTTTAAAGCTTGTTGGAGTTGGTGACGCCGGCTGGCAGGGGCGAATTGGCGAACCGCGAGCCGGGGATGCGGAGGCGTTTGTTCGGCGGGGTGGCCGGGTCGCCCGAGAGGGCCTTACCCAGCAAAACGGCTGCAACGAGAATCGCAATGTTGCCCGCGAGAATCGCCAATCCCATCGGAACCGTCAGCGTGCCCGACATCCCGCCAGCCGAGCGGTCCGACATCCCAAAGAACCACACCGCGAGGGTCGAAACGCCGAGCAGCGCGATCGACATCGGAATCAGCCCGTGCCACGCGATGCTCAAAATCTGGTCAAACCGAAACCGCGGCAGCGACCACCGCGTCCACATGAAGATGAAAACAATCCCCACCACCTTCGTAT
>JBBRUM010000156.1:0-8114 GCA_038247815.1 Tepidisphaerales bacterium
GCCGGGTTCTGGGTGGAGGGGGGGCGGGATTGGAGGGTGGGGGTGTGGCTAGAGGACGGCCAGTTTGCCTGCGCTGGGGGGTTCTGTTGGCGGGGGGGTGGCGGGTTCGCCGGCGAGGTACCGTCGATACTGGCTGGGCGTTTTCCCGTAATCCCTCCGGAACGCTTCGGCGAGTTTTTTTGGGACCGCGGAAGCCGGATTGCCGGGCGGTGTCCTCGACGGCGGGGCGGGTCGTGCCGAGCAGCCACACTGCTCGGCGGGCGTGAACGCGGCGGATCTCGGCGACCATGGTTCGCCCGATGAACCGACGGAAGAGTCGCTCCAGTTGGTGCTGGTGGAAGGGCACTGGCCGGAGGATCTGGGCGACGGTGAGTGGGCGGTCGGCGTGTGCGTGGATGGCGCGGAGCGGCGCGGCGACGCGGGGGTCGGGGCAGAAGACCGCGTCGGAGGAGCGTCGAATGACCACGCCCGACAGGGGAATGACACAGCCTTCCGCGCGGCGTCCGCGGGCGAGAACGATGGCAGCGCGGGCGGCGAGCACGCCGAGCTGTCGCCACAGAAGCGCGACGGATGAGAGCATCGGACACGCGCCGGTGCAGGCGACCTCGTCGTCGATGCCGACGATGGCGAGGTCCTCGGGAACTCGGAGGCCGGCAAGCCTGGCCTGCTGAATCAAGTGCGCCCCCCAGCCGTCGCACCCGGCGAGGATACCGGCGGGCTTGGGGAGCGACGCGAGCAGGTTGTGAAGCGAACCCACGATCCAGTCGCCGGCGGCGTTCCGGCGTGTGACGTCGAAGATATCGCCGTCGTGATGGAGGGGGGAAAATCCCACGGAGCGACATTCGGCGACGAATCCGCGGCAGCGTGTCCGGGCCCAGTCTTGGCCCACTGAGAGGCACACGAGGTTGCGGTGGCCCATGTCGATGAGGTGTCTGGCCGCCATGCGGCAGATGGCGACCTCATCCGGAACAATGCAGGGCCTGCCCGGAAGATCGATGTTGACTCCGATGGTGCGATTGTCACAGACGGCATCGGGAACGCCACCGACGCCCGTGGCGGTATCGTTTGCGAATGTCTGCAGCAACGTGGTGCTTTTATTGGTAGGTAACCGGGCCGTTCGAGAAGTCGGGGCCGCGAGGGTTTGGGGAGCCAAGCCGAGAGTCGATAGGGCCGCACGACAAAGCGCAACGGCATGCTGCGCGGCGTTGCCGAGAGTAACCGGCTGGGGTTGTCGTCGGTGACGTATGCGCCCACGACGGAGTACCTACGGAGTTACGGCTACGACTTGTCGGGCAACCGCACGACGCTGCTGGGCACGGGGCACGAGGCTCGGACGGTGTCGTACGTGTACAACGGTTTGAACCAGTTGGTGTCGGAGGACTCGTCGTTGAACGCGGAGGGCGCGAGTTACGCCTACGACGCCAACGGCAGCCAGACATCGGTCACCATCGGTGGGGGGGGCGGCACCACCACGTCGTACCTGTGGAGCCTTGGCAACCGCCTCGCCGGGATCGACCACAACGGCGACTGCGACGCCCTGGGCGGCCCAGCCAGCGGCAAGCCCGGAGAAACGACCTACACCTACGACAGCAACGGCGTCCGCGTAGCCCAACCCACGCGGACGCTAAAGAATTCGTACCAAGTCATCGGCGATCTTCGCTACCCATTGAATCCTCCTGATGTCTCCGCTGCATACATACGCCTTCATTGATTGCACGAGCTTCGGGTTTGCCCCGATGTGAGGGAGGGGGGCTGGTTGAGTAGTTTCCGACAATGCATCAACTCACTGCCCCGGGAAGAGTAAAAGGCACCAATCAGGTCTCCTTGACGACCACTGTCAGTCCCGCCGGGGCCGCCGGGCTCGAACCGGCGGAGAGGACCGAAGCAGAGCCGGGGGTGGTGATCGGGTTGTTTGCGCCGCGTAATCCGGCGGTTCGACTGGTGGCCAGTTGGACCGATTGGAAGCCGATGGACCTTGAGCGATCGGACGACGGGTGGTGGCGGACTCGGGTGAACCTCCCGGACGGGGACTACGAGTACAAGTTCAGGGCGACGAGCGTGAGTTACTTTTCGTTGGACAAGGAGGTCGATGTTTTCGACCCCTACGGCGTCTCGATCAGCGAAGACGCCGAGGAGAACACGATTCTTCGCGTACGGGGTGGGAAACGTGTGGACGTGGCGTACGCATGGAAGCACGACGACGTGCCGTTGCCGTCGAACCGCGATTTGGTGATATACGAACTGCATGTGGGGGACTTTACCGGTGGGCAGGGGGATCGTGGGCGGGGCAGAGATTATGAGAAGGGCCGGTTTAAGCATGTGGCGGAGAAGCTGGATTACCTGAGGGATTTGGGGATCAACTGCATCGAGCTCTTGCCGGTGAAGGAGTTTCCGGGCAAGGGGTGGGGGTACTCGCTGCGGAGTTTGTTTGCGGTGGAGAACTCCTATGGTTCGCCGGAGGAGTTGTGCCGGCTTGTGGACGAGGCGCACGCGAGGGGAATGCGGGTGTTGATTGATGGGGTGTACAACCACGCGGATTCGGAGTCGCCGCTGGCGAAGCTGTCCTACGAATACTGGTACCACAACCCGAACCCGGACCCGGAAGAGATGCAGTGGGGGCCCAAGTTCAACTACGGCTACTACGACGCCGAGCTTGGAGTGTACCCGGCGCGGAAGTATGTCAACGAGTCGCTGGAGTTTTGGGTGGGGACCTTTCACATCGACGGGATCAGGTTCGACGCGACGCGGGCCATCGCCGACTTTAAAGTCATGCGCGAGCTGACGGACGTGGCCCACCGGAAGGCGGATGGGATCAAGCCCTTCTTCACGGTCGCCGAGCATGTTCCCGAGGATCCGGCGATTGCGGGTCGGGACGATGGCGCTCCGATGGACGCCGCATGGCAGGACGGGCTGGCGCGGCTGCTTCAGGCGATCGTGATTTGGCGGGAAGTTGACGGAAACGTGCCGACTGACCTTGCCGCGCTCGCGACGAAGCTCAACCCCGCGATCAATGGATACAAGCGCGGCGACCGGTTCGTCAACTTCATCGGCAACCACGACTTCCACCGGATCCTGTATCTACTCGGGCACGACGCCGGAGTGTTCGACGAGGCGGCGTTTAGGCGGGTGAAGCTCGGGACGGCGCTGCTGCTGACGGCGCCGGGGATTCCGATGCTGTGGATGGGGCAGGAGTTCGGGTTCAGCTCGGCGAAGTCGCTCGAGCCGCGCCCGCTGGACTGGACGCTGCTGAAGAACGACCGAAACTCCGACCTGCTCGAGTTTCACAGGAAGCTCATCGCGGCGCGGCATATGCACGCAGCGTTCCGGGCGGACGGGTTCCATGTGGTGCTGTCGGATACCGACCGCAGCCTCTTCGGGTACAAGCGGTTCGACGAGGCGGGTGAGATGGCGGTCGTGCTGGCCAACCTGCTCGACGGCGACGCGGGGGGTGTGGAAGTGTCGGGCGCGGGATTACCCGACGGGGCGTATGTGGAGCTGATCCATGGTGACGAGGTTTCTGTCGAAGGTGGGGTGATGAAGACGACGCTCGGGCCCAGCGAGGCGAAGGTGTTCCTGCGGCGGGGCTGAGGAGCGAACATGGATCTGACATCGGGCCGACTACTTTGGCCGGGGCTAAGTCTCCCGTTGGTGGAAGCGTCGCCGCTTCCCTGTGACGTGGATTGCGATGTCGTTGTGCTGGGGGCGGGGGTGTCCGGTGCGTTCTCCGCGTGCCTGCTCGCCGAAGCAGGGTGCCGGGTCGTGGTGGTGGACCGGCGGGGGGCCGTGTTGGGGAGTACGCCAGCGAGCACGGCGCTCATCCAGTACGAGATCGATATTCCGCTGACGGAACTGTCGGTCGAAATAGGGCCTGAAAGGGCCCAAGCGGCGTACGTGGCGTGTAACGGAGCGCTCGCGAAGATCGCCGCCGTCGCGGCGAAACACAGCATCTCGTGCGACCTCTGCGAGCGGGGGAGCGTTTTCCTGGCGAGGAGTCCGCTGGACATGGAGTGGTTTGCCGCGGAGGTCGAGGCGCGGCGCCGGCTGGGGATCGAAGTGGCTCTCCTCTCCCGCCAGGCACTTTTGGACCGGTTCGGCATTGACCGTCCGGGCGCTATTCACTCGCAGGCCGCCATGGAACTCGACCCGTTCAAACTGACGCACGGACTGCTCCGGGCCGCGGTGGCCATGGGGGCGATGCTCGTGCGGGAAGAACTCCCGCCGTGGGAGCTCAAGGGCGGCGTCCATCAGATGCAAGTCGCCGGTGGACGGACGCTCTCGGCGCGCCGGGTCGTCATTGCCACCGGGTACGAAACGCCAGAACAGTTCAGCCCCGTCAGCAAGCACTGCACACTGAAAAGCACCTACGCGCTGGCCACCCAACCGCTGACCGCTGCCGGTGCCTGGCCGGAGAGCGCGCTGCTCTGGGAATCGGGCAGCCCGTACTTCTACGCCCGCATGACGGCCGACGGCCGCATCGTCATGGGCGGCGAAGACGAGCCGTTCTCCAACGCCGCGCACCGCGACGCGCTGCTACAGGAGAAAACGCGGATATTGCTCGACAAGTTTCAACTCCTTCGACCCGCGCTTGGGCTCGTCGCCGAGCGGTCGTGGACGGGTACCTTCGGTGAATCCAAGGACGGATTGCCACTGATCGGCACGCTCCCGGCGTACGACGGGTGCCACTTCGCGCTGGGATTCGGGGGCAACGGAATCACCTTCGCACTGCTGGCCGCGGAGATCACACGTGACGCAATCCTCGGTCGCCCCAACCCGCTCTCGAAGGTGTTCGCCTTCGAACGGTAGCTGGTGGGTCGGGTGGCAAGAGGCCAAATCAACAAGGGAGCGGGCCGGCCAAAACGGCACCGGCCCACTCCCATTGCGGCGGGATTCATGGAGTCAACGCAACTCTACCGGGCAGCGTCGCGGCGCTGGTCCGCGGGCGCCGCAGCGCCGGGATTGCGGTCGTTTGTAGCGGGAACGTCGTAGATGGCCAGAAGAAGACGATGTCCGACCATGCGGTATGCGTCATTGACGTCCGCCGGCCAAGCGGCGGACTTCTCACCGATGTCGGTCAGCGCCGTCTTGAGGTTGTCTGAGAGCCGCTGCGCGGTCATGTCGTCCGGGAGGTCGATGCGCCAGGAGTCGATCCGCTCGCGGATCATCGAGACCGTCACCGGCGGCATGTTATGCCCCGGTCCGACGTGGACGATGGCTACGTTTCGGCCGTTCTTGAGATACTCGATCGTCTCCGGCGTGTTGACCGATCGGGCGCGGTCGGGGCTCATGCGCCCTGAGGCGAGGCGTTCCATCTCGGCTTGGTCGGGTGCGTTGTTCCGATCGCGTTCGGCCCGCTCAATCGCTGTGCGTTCCCAGTCGGCGCGCTTCTCGGGGGTGAGGCGGTCTCGGTCGGCTCGCTCGGCCGAGGTGAGGTCGCGTTCGGCTTTCTCGCGGACGGAACGTTCCCATTCCCTGCGCTTTTCGGGGGTCAGGCGGTCCCGCTCAGCCCGCTCGGCCAGGGTGATATCTCGTTCGGACTTCTCGCGATCCAGACGCTGCCATTCTGCACGCTTCTCGGGCGTCATGCGATCAAGTTCGGCGCGTTCGGCAATGCTGAGGTCGCGGTCGCCGCGGCGGGGGTCGGACATGTCCGCGCCGCGCCGATTCCAGTCGCCGCCTTTGGACGAGGAAATGGGCCACGAAGAGCGGACGGCGGCTTCGTCGGTAATCTCACCCTCGTTGATGGTGACAAAGCCGTCGAAGAGCTTCCGGTCGTTGATGTTGAGATCGACGCCATACTTCGCCTTCCACGCCTTCTGGATCTGTTCGATGCGACCGTCCACCTCGGCGGAGTCGCTATCGAAGAAGGTGCCGAATCGCTTTCGGTCCGGGGTGGCGATGCGTTCGACGAGGTCGTCCATCGATCCCTTGGACAGCGCCGTGTTGCTGACCTCGGCGAGGATCGAGCGGATGTCGTTCTGGTCGTCGAGGACCTTCGCGGACACGCCCGGTGGAAACCTGTCGGTGGCGTTGTACTTGGGCTCGACGGCCCAAACGGCGGCCGTCATTCCAGTGGCAAGCAGCAGCGGGGCAATGAGTGACTTACGCATTCGGTTCTCCTTAAGTTGGCCGGCGGTCCGAAATGGATCGCCTGGCGGTTGGGTCCGCGAACAGTGTTGTTCGCCGAACTGAAGACACGTTATGTGGCGTAAGAATTCGCGCGCATCAGGCTTGGGCTGGCATTGGGGTAGGGGGGCTGGCGGTGAGAATGCCGTCCCCCCGATGGCTTTGGGTGGGGCGGTCGGAGGGTGCCCTACTCGGCGGACCGGCGCATTGCGCCGGCGGCGCGGGTGGTGGTCGCGCCTTCGGTGGGTGGCTGGGGCTCTGCAAGCTGCAATCGGATGACGAAGGTGGTGCCCGCGCCCTGTGCGCTGCGAACCTCGATCCGGCCTCCCGCCTGCTTCACCGTCGCCGCCACGATCTGCAAGCCTAAACCCGTCGAAGTCGGCTTGGCGGAGGTCGTGAAGTACGGCTCCATGCAGCGGGCGACGATCTCGGGCGACATTCCCGGTCCGTTGTCGGAAATGGTCACGCCAACCTCGCCGTCGATCGGAAACGCATCAACGCGCACCCGACCGCCGCGCGCCAGACCAATGGCGTTACCCGCGTTGTTCACCAGGTTGAACACCGCCTGCATCAGTTGTGTCGCGGCGATCGCAGCCGACAGCGGCGACGCTGAAATGTTTCCTTCCAGCGCAATGTGCGCGGGCAGAACCGCCCGAAGCAGCGGCTCGGCCTGCGACCACCAGTCCGCCAGAACCGTGTGCCCACGCGTCTTGGACAAGTCCGAATCCACCGCCATCAGTCTCAGGCCGTTGGAAAGTCGTTGCGCGTAGTCCAGACTCGCCGAAATAGCCCGCACATCTTCGCCAATTGTCGCGGGGTTTGCCTCGCGCGCCATGGAGTTCAGACGCATCCGGGCCGGCAAGAGCAGGTTGCCCAAGTCATGGCCCAACCCGGCGGCAAGTGTCCCCATGAGCGTCATCCGCTCGTTGAATCGCTCGCGGTGGTGCGCTTGTTCGAGGTCGCGGGTTCGCGCCGCGACCAATTCCTCAAGCTGCTCGACGTCGCGGGCGAGAAGGGCGGCGGCCTTTTTCTGGTCCTCGATGTCCGTCGTCGTGCCGATCCACTGCTCGGGCAACCCCGCCTCGGGTTGCATCCGGTGCCCCCGCGCGAGGTGCCATCGGAATGAACCGTCCGACATCCGCATCCGATACTCCGACACGAACGGCGTCAGCGAACGCACCGCCTCCATCCAGGTAAGATTGTTCCGCTCGCGATCTTCCAGATGGATGACGGCCGTCCATCCCCAACCGACCGCCTCCGCCGCCGTCTGCCCGGTCGACCTCTCCCACTGCGAAGACACATAGGTGCAGTGCCCGTCGAGGTGACACGTCCAGACCATTTGCGGCATGGCCTCGGTGAGCAACCGGAATCCCGACTCGCTCCTTCGCAGAGCCCGTTCCGCCCGCCGCTGATCGGTCACTTCCTGCACCGTCAACCCAACGCTTCGCGTCCGCCCGTCGTCGCCGGCGATCGGAAACCAGTTCTGGTGCCACTCACGCACCTCCGCCGCGTCGCCCGCGTACATCCCTTCGGACGACACAATTACGCCGCTCAGGGTCCGACCCGTAGTCATCACCGTTTTGAAGTGCCCGCCCAGCCGTCGCGTCAACTCCGGCGAAACTTCGCCCAAACTCCGCCCGAGATGCCCTTGGGTCTCCACGCCACTCATCGTCGCAAGCTGGCTGTTGACCATCTCGAAACGCCCCTCGCCGTCGAGCACCGCAATACCGATCGGCGCCGAATCGATGAGCGCGTTGAGTCGCGCAAGCACCTCGTGGCGCTGCTGCGTGAGATGCGCTATCGTTTCCGCGGCTTCCACCTCGGCCGTGATGTCCTTGCTCGCCCCGACCCCTCGGATCACCGCGCCCGTCTCATCTCTCACCAGCCGCTGGCGGTCCAAAATCCACACCCACCGCCCATCCTCGTGCCTAATTCGGTAACGCGTCTCCACCGTTTCCGCGCCCTCGGCTGCAAGACGGTTGACTGTCTCC
>JBBRUM010000157.1:0-8101 GCA_038247815.1 Tepidisphaerales bacterium
CCCACAACCACTTACACACTTTCTCCCGACACGCCCGTCTCTGGCACCGCCCTCGCATTACGGAGCCCCTTCGTAAGGGAAGCCCCTTTTACACCATGGTGGACACCGCCCCCCCAACTTCCTCCCGCCTCACCGTCCTCCTCGCCCCCTCTCCGGGCGGGCCGGACACATGGCAGAACACCGTCCGCACCCTTCTCATCCCGCAAGGCGTCAACCTCCTCTTCGCCCACACCGGCCGCGAAGCCCTCGAACTCCTCGAAACTCACACCGTTCACGTCGCCGTCCTCGACCACCGCATGCCTCAACTCGGCGGCTTGCAGGTCCTCAAGCTCGCTCGCGAACACCGCACCGCTCACCCCTCGCATTCCCCCCGTGAATCCTCCCCACCCTCGGCAACCTCGGCCCAATCCCCCCCCCCCGCCCCGCCCCCCTTCGCCTCCAACTTCTCCCCAGCCGCCATCCTCCTCGCCGACACCCTCTCCACCCCCCTCCTCCACGAAGCACTCTCCATGTCCGTCTTCACCGTCCTGGCCAAACCCGTCAACCACGAGCAACTCCTCGACGCCCTCGCCCGCGCCATGCGCCGCTTCCACAACTCCCAATGGCCCACCACACCCGCCAGACCCGTCCATTAAAAAACGTCCAACCAACCACCAACTTCCAACCACTTACTACTAACCCCTTCTCAGGAGACAAGAATCATGGCCAAACTTCGCCCCCTCGGTGACAAAATCCTCGTCAAACGCCTCGAAGCCGAGTCCAAGACCAAGTCCGGCATCGTCCTGCCCGACACCGCCAAGGAAAAACCCAAGCGCGGCAAGGTCCTCGCCATCGGCGACGGCAAACGCCTCGACTCCGGCGAACGCGCGCCCTCCGGCGTCAAGAAAGGCGACGAAGTCATCTTCGCCTCCTACGCCGGCACCGAAATCAAACTCGACGGCGAAGAACTCATGATCATGTCCGAGGAAGACATCCTCGCCATCGTCGAGTGACCCCTGTCCATCACGGAGACACGGAGTTCGCCGAGCAACACCGAGAACTCCCTTCGTTCAATCTCTTTCCAACATCAACCTTCACCACATCCCGGCCCCACGGCATCCACAGAATCTTCTCTGTGTTGCTCCGTGCCCTCCGCGACTCAGTGGTGAATCTTCCGGAGAAAACTATCATGGCAGCCAAACGCATCGCATTCGACCAGGAAGCCCGTGAAGCCATCCGCCGCGGCGTGGCCAAACTCGCACGCGCAGTCAAGGTCACACTCGGACCCTCGGGTCGCAACGTCGTACTCGAAAAATCCTTCGGCTCGCCCACCGTCACCAAAGACGGCGTAACCGTCGCCAAGGAAATCGAACTCGACGACGCACTCGAAAACATGGGCGCACAAATGGTCAAGGAGGTCGCCTCCAAAACCTCCAGCACCGCCGGCGACGGAACCACCACCGCCACCGTTTACGCCGAAGCCATCTACACAGAAGGCCTCAAGAACGTCGCCTCCGGCGCAAACCCCACCCAGATCCAACGCGGAATCTCCATCGCCGTCGACGCCATCGTCGAAGAGCTCCGCAAGATGTCCAAGAAGGTAGAAAACTCAAAGGAAGTCGCCCAAGTCGGCACCTCCTCCGCCAACCAGGACACCCAGATCGGCCAGATGATCGCCGACGCCATGGACAAAGTCGGCAAGGACGGCGTCATCACCGTCGAAGAAGGCAAATCGCTCGACACCCACGTCGAACTCGTCGAAGGCATGCAGTTCGACAAGGGCTACGCCTCCCCCCACTTCGTCACCGACCCCCAAACCCAGCAAGTCGTCCTCGAAGACGCCTACATCCTCATCCACGAAAAGAAAATCTCCTCCGCCCGCGACCTCGTCCCCGTACTCAACAAGGTCCTCGAAGCCGGCAAGCCCCTCCTGATCATCGCCGAAGACGTCGAAGGCGAAGCCCTCGCCACCCTCGTCGTCAACAAGCTCCGCGGCACCATCAAAGTCGCAGCCGTCAAGGCCCCCGGCTTCGGCGACCGCCGCAAGTCCATGCTCGAAGACATCGCAATCGTCACCGGCGGCACCGCCATCTTCGATGAACTCGGCCTCAAGCTCGAAACCATCGAAGTCTCCCACCTCGGCCGCGCCAAGAAGATCCACATCGACAAGGACAACACCACCATCATCGAAGGCGCCGGCGCCACCAAAGCCATCCAAGGCCGCATCGCCGCGCTCAAGTCCGAAATCGAAAACACCACCTCCGACTACGACAAGGAGAAGCTTCAGGAACGCCTCGCCAAGCTCGCCGGCGGCGTCGCCCAGATCCACGTCGGAGCCGCCACCGAAGTCGCCATGAAGGAGAAAAAAGCCCGCGTCGAAGACGCTCTCCACGCCTGCCGCGCAGCCGTCGAAGAAGGCATCCTCCCCGGCGGAGGCGTCGCAATCATCCGCGCCGCCGCGAAGTCCCTCGACGCCGCCAAAAAGAAAGTCGCCAACGACGACCAAGCCACCGGCATCGAAATTATCCGCCGCGCCATCGAAGCCCCCATCAAACAGATCTGCGAGAACGCCGGCATTGACGGCAGCGTCGTCGCCCAGAAGGTCAAGGAATCGAAGGACACCAACTTCGGCTACAACGCCCTCACCCACGAATACGGCGACCTGATGAAAATGGGCGTCATCGTGCCGACCAAAGTCGAACGCTGTGCCCTCCAAAACGCCGCAAGCATCGCCTCCCTCCTCCTCACCACCGACGCCATCGTCTCCGAAGTCAAAGAAGACAAACCCGAACCCGCCGGTGCTTCCGGCGGTGGCGGAATGTACTAACACCGACAATTCGATCCAGTAGAATGGGCCCGGAAGAAGCATCTTTCGGGCCCATTTTCTTTCGGTAACGTCAGGCCCCAGACCGTCTGTCTCGAAACCACCTTCATCAGCTTCCTGGCCGCTTGATCAGCGGCAACCTTGTACGCGCCGCCCAACAGCGCGCGAGCCAGCGATGGTGGCAAAACCACCGCCAACGGTACACATTGGTCACCTCCCAGCTCATAATCGTCGAAGCTTCAGTAGGTGACTTCGCCACCGCCGACGAAGACAACCACGGTCGCCTACCCATCCCTAACCCATAACAACCACCTGCGCCTCCCCACCCTCTCCACCACATCTCCCCCACGCCTGACCATCCCCCCATGTCCTCCCCGCCTCCGCCCGAGTTCCCCCAGCCCAACCCTCCCTTCATCCTCGACCATCGCAACCCCCAGACCCCTTCCCTTCGACCGCCCAAGTTTCTTCTCGCCATTTCAGCCTTCGTCCGTTCGCTGGTCTTCCGCATCCCCTTCATCGCGTCCTTTAGGGGGGTGGTCCGCAGCCTCTTCGCCCTCCGTTCAAACAAAAAGATTCACTTCTCACGCCGCGATTTCGCCATCGCCGGTCTCTGGGTCGACTTCGCCGGATTCCTTCTCTGGACAACCATCGCCGTTTAGGGCGTACGCACCTACCAAGAAATTTAGTCCGTCTCCCCAACGGTAGCCCAACCTTTGATCAACGCCGTCCTCGTCGCCGACTACCCCACCGCCCTCGCCCTCGCCGACCCCCAACTCTTCAGCGTCGCCAACCTCACCCTCCTGAACAACCACGTTCAAGCCAACTACGGCACCCTCATCTACCCCACCCTCGTCGACTCCCGCCTCAAAGCCGCTCTCTCCGGCCGCTTGACCCTCACCCTCGTCCACACCGCCACCTTTACAAGCGCCACCGCCACATTTCACCTGGTCCTTAAAGAGACCCCCACCGGCTACCAAGTGCGCTGCTGCCAGCTCGCTGCCTAATCCGCCCCCCCGAGAATCTCCGCCGCCGACTTTTAACTCGCTCGTGCACCAGCCCGGCGTTCCTCGCCAGTCCACCTGTTGCCCACTCACCGTACTTCCCTCCTCGATCATCATTTCCTGTCCCGATTGGTAGGTGTTCTCCTCCGCTCCCACTTACATCCTGATCGCCGCCGTGTACCACCCGGCACGTTGCGACTATGCTTGCTCCATGAAGCTTCACCATGCAACTCAACTTGCCGGGATAACCCTCCTCGCACTTTCGTACGGCATGGCCGGCTGCGCTTCGGCATCGTCGGCCAAGCCATCCACCCACGCCAAGCCTGCCATCGTCAAGTCCATTGAGAAGGCACACAACGCAGCCGACTGGCGCGCGAATCAGGCGGTCCAAGCCGACATCGTGGTCAACTTCGGCGGCCGGGCCGCCCTGCAGGGTGTCGTCACCTTCTCCACCGACGCCAGCCGCGCCCGGATCGTTCGCCCCGACGGCAGTACGGTCGTGTTCGATGGCAACACCGCGTGGGTCGCCGGAGGCCAGTTCCCTCGCGCCCGGTTCCATGTACTCACTTGGCCCTACTTCGCAGCCGTCCCCTACAAGCTCGCAGACGCCGGCACGCAACTCACCGAACAGCTTCCCGCCCCATTCAATACCGCCACAGACCTTCAGCCGGCCTGGAAGCTCACCTTCGGCCCCGGTACGGGCGACGCCCCCAACGACTGGTACCTTCTCTTCCCAGATCCCGCCACCGGCCGGCTCACAGCCATGGCCTACATCGTCACCTTCGGCAAGACGCTCGCCGAAGCCGAAAAAGACCCGCACGCCATCCGCTATCTCGACTTCCGACCCGTCAGCGGGGTCCCCATTCCCCACCGCTGGACCTTCCACGACTACTCACACACCACCGGCATCTCGGCTGCACAAATTGGCGACGCCGTCCTCTCCAACGTGCGCTTCATCACCCCCGACGCAAACACCTTCACCGCCCCAGCAGGCGCCATCGAAGCCCCCTTGAGCCCCACACCCTGAACTACCCTCACCCCTTTGGCCCCCACCACCACGCCTTCCGCACCGGCACCTTCCACACTCGCTGCCCCACCGCAACACCGTCCACCCGGAACTCCACCCACGCGCCCACCGCCACCGCCTTGCCCCCGCTCGCCCGTTTCACAGCCGAGACCTTCGGCCCGGTCAGTCGCCAAGGCCGATCCACCGACCGCCAGCTTATCCTCCCCTCCTCTTCGAGCACGGTTTCCTGTCCCCTTTCGTCGATGCACCAAAGCCGAAGGACGTAGGTCAGTTTCGTCCCCTCCGGCGCGGGTGGGGCTTCCTCGGCTTCGGTCAGCCGCGGCTTCCATTCGACCAGCACCTGCGAGTTCACCAGTTCCCCACCGTCTTCCCTCGGCTCGATCCCGCCGACCCCGAGAGACTCCCACCACCCCCACCGCTCCTCCCCCAGCGCGGTCCTAGCCGAGCGCACATCCACCAGCTCCGTCCCCGGCGCCCACCCGTTGACCACCCCGGCGGCTGCGGCCAGGCACTTCTCCAGATCGGACCCCTCCAGGCCCTTCGCGGCTTCGGCGTACAACCCCAGTGCGTGCCTCATCGCCACCCGCCTGCCCGGGCCCTGCTGCTTCCTCGCCCAACCCTCCCACACGCCCGCCGCCGACATCAGTTCCGCACCCCTGGCATTGCCGAGCTCCGCCGCAGCAGCCTCCCTTAACGCCTTGTCCGTCCCCCGTGAAAGCATCACCAGACCCCGCCCCCACTCCTGTTTCACCAGCACCAAAAACTCCCCCGCCGCTTGGTTCGCCCCCGCCACCTGCCCCGCCGGCGTCTCGTCACCTGCCTCCGCCAGCGTCTTCAGCGCCGCCCGATACCCCCCCGCCCGCCGAAGCACATCTCGGCAAAACTCAGTCAGCAGCGCCATCTCCGCCCCCAAACTTATGTCCCCCGCCTGCCGAGCCGCCTGCTCCGCCAGCCCCGCCACCCGCACCGCACCTTCAAAGTCATCCCCGGCGAGCTTGGTTTCCACAATCCCCCTACCCGCCTTGGCTGCCACCCCCGCCTGCTGCGGCGACATCTTCACCCCCCCGCCTCCCACCAGCCCCTGCAACACCGCCACCCGCATCGCCTCCCCGTCCACCGCAAACTTCCTACCCAACTCCCCCGCAGCCAAAAACGCCAACTCCACATCCCCCGCCCCCACCGCCAAATCCCGCGCCTCCGACAGCGCCACCCACACCCCGGCATCCCCCGTCGCCCTCCCCCCCTCCCGCCATAGCAACGCCCCCAGCCGCCGCTTCCCGGCTGGCGTCACATCCCCAAAATCCCTCGCAAACCGCTCCCGCAGCCCCCGCCGCGCCTCCGCCACATCGCTCTCAGCCGGCACCGGCCTAACCCCATCCCCCACCTGCGCCCGTACCTCCCCCGCCGCCAACGCCACCCCCAACACGCCCACCACCGCAAACAAGGAAGCCGCTCGTCTACGCATCGCCAGAACCTACCCCCCAAACCCCCGCTCCCGCAACCCCGCGGTAAAACGCTACCCCTAAAACAAACCAACCCCTTAGCGGGGGGTATGGAAGCGCAAACAAATCGAAAAAGGCCGGAGTCGGATTCGAACCGACGACTGTACGGATTTGCAATCCGTTCCCTTGGTCCACTCGGGCATCCGGCCGGGGCGAGACACTATACGACCCCACCCCGCCGCCGACAAACCGCCCCACCCGAGAGCCCGGTAGCTCCCAAGGGACTCGCCCACCCGAGGCCACAACTCCCGCGTCGCTACCGCTTCTTGCGAAACTGACAAATCGTGCAACTATCATCGAAATGACATAACGAACTTCGTCATCTTAGGGTTATCTTAATCTGCCGAAACTGCGCACCGACGCCGTCGGTGTATTTAACCTCACCTTGGATTGGGAGAGTCTCACAATGCGGAAGTTCACACGAAACATGATTCTTGCGGCCACAGCCGCCGTCGTTCCTGCCGTTCCCACGCTGGCAGCGCCCTATGTATCGGGCATCACAGTCACCGGAACCACCGTCTCGTTCATCCTGAACGAGAACGCCGACTCACTGTCGCTCTCGGTCAACGGCGGAGCCCCCTCGGCGCTATCCGCCACCCGCGGCGCTCAATCCTTCACTCTCGCCTCGCCGACCGACACCTTCTCGCTGACCGCAAGCAAGGTCGACGCCAACGGTTGGAGTATCCCCAACGGAACGACCGTCGCAACGCAGGTAAACGCTTTGTCGATCGACTCGAATGGCTCGGCGCTGAACCTGATCTCCGACGGCACCAATTTGCTCAATCGCTTCAACTCACCGCGCGGCGTGAGCATCAACAACAACCCCCGAGCCGGTGCGCTCTTCGGCACGGCCTACGTCGCCAATTCCGTTTCGGGTACGGCGGGTGGCCGCGCCGTCGGCGACGGAATCTACGCTCTGCATGCCGATCAGTCTGATCGATTCGGTTTCGGAGACGCCGCCCAGACCGGCGGAATCACCGCCTGGGCGACCACCCCGAGCGTCAGTGCTCCATTCCGGCTGCACGTCGGCCGCGACAACACTCTTTTCATCGCCGACTTCTCGGACGCAACCGGCACGGTGTGGCGGATGGGTCCCAACCTGACGAACGGAACAAACGTACTCGACGGCGTCGGCGGTCCCACCGCCCTCCCGGCAGGTCAGAATCATGGTTCTTCAACGGCCGTGTACACCGAAGGCTCGATCGCCACGGGCGACCTCGTGCTCTATACGCTCGACGAGGACCTCACCGATGCACAGTTCGGCGGCGCCACAAGCAACAACCGCAACTCGCTTTGGCGCTACGAACTCGGCAGCAACGAAACGCCCTCGACCGTCACTCCCACCCGCATCAACGCCAACAACGTTCTCCTCCCCCTTGCCACGTCCGACATGGACCGCGGCCTCGTCGATGGCAAGTTTTACCTCTCCCAAAACCGTGGGATCGGTACCATCCAAGTAAATGACACGAGCCTCATTGTTCTGAATCCCGATGGAACAACGGCGTTCAATTCACTAGAGGCCAGTCGCGCGTTGCTCGGAGATTTGGCGGCGTCTGACATTCTCAAGAACATCACCGCCATGGACGTCTCCGACGACCAAAAGTGGATGGTGTTGATGCTCAACAACTCCAAGGTGTGCGTGGTTCCGCTCATCAACGGAATCCCCGACATCGCCAACCGCCTCGTGGTCGACTCCGGGAGTATCAACTCCGGCCGCGACATCGCCTTCGACGCGGCAAACAACATCCACTACGTCTCCTCCGGGCAA
>JBBRUM010000158.1:0-8094 GCA_038247815.1 Tepidisphaerales bacterium
ACCACGTCGGCACCCGAGAGAGTGTGCCTTCCCGTAACGCGGAGCACTGCCTACGACACGAAACTTCGATGTGAATCCGTTGCGAGCCCTTCCCGAACGGAGCTATCTTGGCGTGCCCCAAGACGAGACCGTTAAATGATAGCACAACAGTAACCTACGGCACAAAATAATCCCCTAAGATCACACATTTTCGTGCACCCCGGAATTTAGTTCTCCACACGCCCTACCCAGGCTCGGTCTCACTGCCCTTTCGTGATGATCAACAGGAATTTAAATCCTTGATCTTTCAGAAACTGCCAACAAATCGAACCGCCCTAATATTAAGCATAAGGCTATGTTTAAAAAGCACTTAAGCGGATCCTAAATTGTGCTACTTCCTACTACTTTCGGTAACACAACACAGACAGTCATTGCGCGTCGGTCGCCTTTATCGGACAAGTGCGACCTCGGTTGTTCACACGTTATCCACACCGCCCTTTTACCCTTCGAGTTGGGTCGAACACTTGGGATCATTGACCGCACCGAATTTAATCAACTTTTCGTAAGTTACATAACCTCCCAGTTACCCAAATGTCCAGTCTGCCGAGACGTAACCGTTCACTCGCCACGCAAGCAGCCCTGAAACAACCGCCCCACTGTCTCAACGCCCCCTCCTAACGCCCCGAATGTCCATCCCGACGCCCCTCCCCCCCCCTCCGACATCCATTCCATGCACCCGCCCACCCCGTC
Organism: Tepidisphaerales bacterium; assembly: GCA_038247815.1. Lineage (GTDB taxonomy): Bacteria > Planctomycetota > Phycisphaerae > Tepidisphaerales > Tepidisphaeraceae > JBBRUM01. The sequence goes on from JBBRUM010000158.1 coordinate 730, forward strand.
CAAGTGCCCCACAACCCACCCCCCAGCCAATCCTCCTTCCCGCCGCCCCACGTCCCGAAAAACTACACCACGTGAACGTTTACCGCCGCGACTTGCTCCGCGGAGCTCGCTTGATCGCAACCCGTTGTTCGTGACAATGCCCGCGCAACTTTCACGCCCCGAACACGCCATCCACCTAACATTCTCCACCGCTCATGAACCTACTGGAAGTTACTCGCCTGCGCAAGGTCTACGGCGGCCGAACGGTCGTTTCCGATGTGTCGTTCGTGATCGCCCAGCAGGAGATCGTTGGTTTGCTCGGGCGAAACGGCGCGGGCAAGACGACGACGTTCAGGATGATCCTGGGGATGGTGACGCCCGACTCGGGCGCGGTGGCGTTTGACGCACAAGACATCACGCATCTTGCGATGTATCAGCGGGCACGCCGCGGTATCGGCTACCTGCCGCAGGAACACTCGGATTTCAAGCAGTTGACCGTGTGGGAGAACCTCATGGCAATCCTCGAAACCACCCGTCGCACCCGCCCCGAACGCAAACGCAAAGCCGAGGAGCTACTCTCGCAGTTCGGGCTGACCAAAGTCATGCACCAAAAGTCGGGCGTGTGCTCCGGCGGCGAGCGGCGAAAGCTCGAGATCGCCCGGTCGCTGGCGACCGAGCCGAAGTTGATCCTGCTGGACGAGCCGTTCTCAGCCGTGGACCCTATCGCGGTCGAAGACCTTCAGCGGGAGATCGTGCGACTCAAGCACGAATTCGGGAAGTCCGTGCTGATCACGGACCACAACGTCGCGCAGACGCTGCGTGTGTGCGATCGGGCGCTGATCATCGACGAGGGTAAGAAGTTCCGCGAGGGGTCTCCGCGGGAGATCATCAACGACGCGCTTGTGCGGAAGGCCTACCTGGGCAACACGTTCCGGGGCGACGAATTCGATTGAAGCCTTGGTGGGTCGGCTGTCCGTGGTCGCGGTCCGACGGTAGCCCCACCCGAAATGGGTGGACCGATAACACGCGACAAGTTGAAGTGCGCCGAGTTAAACGCCGAACTCAAAAACGGGAAGGGTGGTGGTTAAACCTTCGCCCCGTGGGCCGAGGCAGCCACTCACCCACCAAAACGGTTCCGAATGCCACACACTCCCAACACCCACGACTCTGTTGAGGTGCTGATCTCAGACGACCGCCTCATTGCGTCGGTACAGATCGACGCGGCGACCGCGCCGCACGGGGTCGACGTCGCGGACATTATTTCCACCCTCGACGCAGCCGGTGTGGTGGGTGTCCGGGATCAGTCCATCCTTCATTACGCGACCCCCAAAGGCAAACTCCTCGCCCGGGCCCCACTCGTGGTGCTCCGGGGGGTTGCGTCGGTTGCGGGCTCGGCGGCGACGCTGACGTTCGCCGAAGGCTGCGGCGCCGGCTCGCAGGTGACCCGCGACGCCGCCTTCGGGCGGGTCGATGGCGGTGGTCCCGGTTCGCCGGGACTGGACGTGTTCAACAAGTCGATCCAACCCCGCCGTCCGAGGGACGCTTTCTCGTTGGGTCTGGGGGTCGTCGTCGACGAGCAAGGCTGGCTGCGGGCGATGACCGACGGCCGACTGACGGTGCACCCCGACGGCACGGTGGCGGTACTGGCGAAGTTCACGGTCGCCGGGGATTTGTCATCCACTACGCTTGCAAGGCATCTCCCGCCCGTCGCTTCCCACGCCACCGATGACCTCGCCCGGCCGAGGGTAACCGGCGAGTGGCCGGGAGATCTTGATGTCACCGGCTCGGTGCGGGACTCGCTGAGTCTGGACGTCGCCGGTTCGCTGAGCGTGGCAGGCGCGATCGACGCCGAGCGGATTGAGGTGGGGGAGGACCTATTAAGCGCCGCGGGATTGCTCGGAGCGGGCCTCACTGCGACGCGCGGACATTACACCGCCGCCCGCGACATCACCGCCCGCTTCGCCACCGGTGCCCGCCTCGACTCCGGTCGCGACATCCACATCAACGCCGACCTCATGCACTGCCGCATCGTCTGCGGGGGAAAGCTCATTGTCTCCGAGAGAATCCACGGCTGCGTCGTCGTCGCAACCGGCGGGGTCACCTGCCACGCCGTCTCAGCTTCGGCCCAGCAGCCCACGGTGCTTGAAGCCGGCTCGGATCCCGTGCTCCGCTCGATGGCGGCCATCACACTGCCCGACATCGACGACCACCTGCAAAAAGTGCAGCACTCGAAGCTCACCATCGCACCTCTACTCGCCCGCAAAGACTCGCTCACCCCCGCCCAGCGGCAGCACGCCGTCCGCCTTATCCGAGAAACCACCCGCCTCGAACAGATCATCGCCGACGCCACCGCCCCGCTCCGCGCCCGATACCAACTCGTGCAGACCACCTCCGTCGCGGAAATCGCCGTGCACGACGTCCTGCAAGCCGGCGTCGTCGTGCGCTTCCCGGGCTTGGAAGCCGTCATCCCCACCACCTTCCGCGGCCCCCTCACCATCGTTCCCGAACGCTCGCCCGGGGACCCGCGCGTCCTCATCATCGATCGCCGAACCAAGTCCTCCCACGCCATCCCCGCCCGACAAATCGGCGACCCCATCACCTTCCAGCTACACAAGGTCATGGCCAAGATCGCCTAACCGCGCCAGATCCGTTCGAGCGCAGCCGCCTGCGCCGCGTCGTCAAACACCGCCGCGACAGGCACCTCGATACCCCCCACCGCAGCCGAGCGGAGCACCGAATCCGCACCCCACTTCGCCAACTCCGCGAACACCTCGCCGCGCAGGATGTACTGCTCGACCACGCGCGCGTCGGCGTCGACGATCCAGTATTCGGCTACGCCATGGGCCGCGTAGTCTTCGAACTTCACCCCGCGATCGCGCCGCTCGGTGGACGGCGACAGCACCTCGACGACGAGGTCCGGCGCGGGGAACACCATGGTTTCCCCGGTGAACAACTTTGCCGTCTTCGGCCCCCACCAGCAAACATCAGGCTCGTAGTCATTGCGCGTCATACCGACGAGGCACTTCTCGATTCCGATCTTTCCCAGGCTGCGCCGGAGTACATGGGCGTCGAGGATCTTGGCGATCCGAAACATCGCATCCGTATGGGCAAGCCTCGCAGGTGAATGCACAATCCGCTCTCCATTGATGAACTCGGCCTTGACATCGTCCTGCAACCAATCACGGAAGACTTCTCGGCGGCGGGTCTCTTCGCGCACCGCCTGGTCCAATTCCCGCGCCAAGCGCGGCATGGCCGGAGAGTCATAGATTGGATCCAGCAAGGACATCGCACCAATTATACCTTCCAAGGCGGGGCGACGCGCCCGGAAATTTCGACCCGCCCCCTACTTCCAGTACGCCTGCAACGGTTTGACGCTCCAGTCCTGCCTTTGCAGGGCGACGATGGCTTTCGCGGCGGCGGTCGCGCCGGTGACGGTGGTGATCATTGGCATCCGATTCATCACCGCCATCGCCCGGATCTTCCCCTCGTCGGTGGCGGGACCTTTCTTCGTCGGCGTGTTGATGATCAGGTGAACCTGACCGTTTTTGATCAGGTCGCGGATGTTCGGGCGGCCCTCGGCGAGCTTGGGGATGCGCGTCGCCGGGATGCCGGCCTGGGTGAGGGCGCCGAGCGTTCCCTCTGTGGCGACGAGCTTGAAACCCGCCCCGTGCAGCATCCGCGCAGCCGGCACGACCGCGGCGCGGTCGCCCGCGCGCACCGAGATGAACACCGTCCCCTTTAGCGGAAGGTTCGTCCCCGCCGCGAGCTGGCTCTTGGCGAAGGCGGTGGGGAAATCGTCGTCGATGCCCATCACCTCGCCCGTGCTCCGCATCTCCGGACCGAGGATGACGTCCACCCCCGGAAATTTCGTGAACGGAAAGACGACTTCCTTCACCGACACATGCTTGGGGTCGGGAAGCTCCTGGATGCCCAGCTCGTCCAGTGAGCGGCCCATGATCACCTTGGCCGCGATCTTCGCCCACGGCTGGCCCGTCGCCTTGCCGACGAACGGCACGGTGCGGCTTGCCCGGGGGTTGACCTCAATGACATAAATCTCGTCGTCCTTGATCGCATACTGCACGTTCATCAGCCCACGCACCTTCAGCGCCTCGGCCAGCGCCCGCGACTGCGTCTTGAGTCGCTCCACCATCTCCGGCGACAGCGAGTACGGCGGCAGCGAGCAAGCCGAGTCGCCCGAGTGGATCCCGGCTTCCTCGATGTGCTCCATGACCCCGATGATCACCGCGCGGGGAGTCTTGCCCCCCCCGCCGCCGTCCACGCCAAAATCCGCCAGGCAGTCCACGTCGACCTCCGTGGCGGCGTCGATGAACTTGTCGATAAGGATCGGGTTCTCGCCCGCGGCGGCTTGGGCGATGGCCATGAAGTGATCGAGCTGCGACGCGTCGGAGACGATCTCCATCGCCCTGCCGCCGAGGACGAAGCTAGGCCGGACGAGCACCGGATAGCCGATCTTCTCGGCGATGACCTTCGCGTCATCAAGGCTCTTGGCGATCCCGTTCTCCGGTTGCCGCAGCCCCAACCCCTTGAGCAACTCACGGAACTGCTCGCGGTCGCCCGCGGCATCCAGCGAATCGACCGACGTCCCCAAAATGGGGACACCAACATCCCGCAGCCCCTTGGCCAGGTTGAGCGGCGTCTGCCCGCCGAACTGAACGATCACTCCCCTGACCAGCCCGCCCTTCGCCGAAAACGGCCGCCCGTTCAGCCGTTCGCAGATGTTGAGAATGTCTTCATGTGTTAGAGGCTCGAAGAACAGCAGGTCACTCGTGTCATAATCCGTCGAAACCGTCTCCGGGTTCGAGTTGATCATCACCGATTCAAGTCCCAGCTCCCGACACGCGAACGCCGCCTGCACGCAGCAATAGTCGAACTCGATCCCCTGCCCAATCCGGTTCGGACCGCCGCCGATGATGATGACCTTGGGCTTGTCGGTCAGGCGGATTTCGTCCTCGGTGACGGTCTCTCCGCTCACGGTGAACGGCGTTTCGTAGGTCGAGTAGTAATACGGCGTGGCGGCTTCAAATTCCGCCGCGCAGGTATCGACGATCTTGTACACGGGCCTGACACCCGCGGCTTCCCGCGCCCGGCGAACCTCCCCCGGCGTCGACTCCGCGACGGTTGCCAACTGCACGTCGGAGTACCCCAGTTCCTTCGCCGACCTCAACAGCGCGGCGTCGCCCGGCAGGGCCTTGCCAGCACTCTGCAGCACCCCCTCGAAATCCACCAGCTCCTTCATCTGCGCGATGAACCACGGATCGTAGTTCGTCAGCTCGTGCACCTGCTCCACCGACCATCCCATCTTCAGCGCATACCGCACGTAGTACAGCCGCCCCTGGCTCGGCACCGCCAGCTTCCGCCGCAGCGTTTCCAGCGGAATCGGAAACTGTCCCGGTTTCAGGCTCTTGTCCGCCCCATCCAACCCGAACCCGAACCGCTTGACCTCCATGCTGCGGATGCCCTTCTGCAGCGCCTCCTTGAACGTCCGCCCGATGGCCATCGCCTCCCCGACCGATTTCATCTGCGTCGTCAGCGTCTCATCCGCATCCGGAAATTTTTCGAACGTCCACCGGGGGATCTTGATCACGCAGTAGTCGATCGTCGGCTCGAAGCACGCCGAGGTCCAGGTTTCGTACTGTTCCGGCGAGCTTCCCCCCGCCGGCGCCCCGGGCTTTCGCCGCGAAATGATGTAGTTGGGCAGCTCGTCCAGCGTGTATCCCACCGCCAGCTTGGCCGCCAGCTTCGCAATCGGATACCCCGTCGCCTTGCTCGCCAGCGCCGAACTCCGCGACACGCGCGGGTTCATCTCCACCACCACCATGTCCCCATTATCCGGGTTGACGGCGAACTGAATGTTGCTCCCCCCCGTCTCCACGCCCACCGCGCGGATGATCGCGATCGACGCATCCCGCATCCGCTGATATTCCTTGTCGGTCAGCGTCTGAATCGGGGCCACCGTGATGCTGTCTCCCGTGTGCACGCCCATCGCGTCAAGGTTCTCGATCGAGCAGATGATCACGACGTTGTCGTTCCTGTCCCGCATCACCTCCATCTCAAACTCTTTCCACCCGATCACCGACTGCTCCACCAGCACCTCGGTCACCGGCGACGCGTCCAGACCACCCTGCACGATCCGCTCAAACTCCTCCACGTTGTACGCAATCCCACCGCCCGTGCCGCCCAACGTAAACGCCGGCCGAATGATCAGCGGCAGCCCAATCTCCTCCAGCACCTTCCGCGCGTCCTCGATGTTGTGCACCACCCCCGACCGCGGCACCTTCAACCCGATCTCGATCATCAGGTCCTTGAACACCTGCCGGTCCTCGCCGCGGTGGATCGCGTCGCGGTCGGCTCCGATCATCTTCACCCCATACTTCTGCAAAATCCCCTTGTCCCAGCACGCCATCCCCGTATTTAAGCCCGTCTGCCCGCCGAGGGTGGGCAACAGCGCGTCAATCGGCGTACCCTGTGCCTTCTCCCGAGCCAGAATCTTCTCCACCGCCTCCGGCCCGATAGGCTCGACGTACGTCGCATCCGCGAACTCGGGGTCGGTCATGATCGTCGCCGGGTTGCTGTTGATCAGCACGACCCGATACCCCTCCTCCCGCAGCGCCCGGCACGCCTGCACCCCCGAGTAATCGAACTCACACCCCTGACCAATGACAATCGGGCCGGAACCAATGATCAGAATCGAGTGAATGTCGGTGCGTTTGGGCATGGGTTTGGTGGCAAGTTTAGGGGTCCCCGCCCCCGATGCAAACACCCCCGGGCGCCGGTCTCTCCCCCCGCGTCTCCCGTCAGCCATCTGCAAACCCCGCCACCGAGCGCAAGCCCTCCCGTGGATGCGTCCAACGCGGAGTTCCAACCGCTATCCGACGGCCGTTTCCCTTGCCCGGGTTCACCGTGAAACTTAGCGTCTCTCACCAATCACGCCAGCAATCGAGGGAGAAAATCATGCAGATCCGTACTTTCGCCAATGTTGCGTTGTTTGCCTCGCTCGCGGCTCCCGCCGCCGCAAGTGCAGCCGAGACGCTCTTCACCCAATCCCCACCCATCACAGGGTCGGCTGCGACGATCTCCGTTTCAACGGGCGGAAACGTCTTCGGGTTTGCCAACCGCCGCGCGGCAGACAACTTCATTCTTCCTTTCCCCGCAACTCTCCAACATGTCACCTTTTGGGGCGGAGCCGAATCGTCCGAAGCAGTGCCCCAACTCGCGAACTTTGCCGGATGGAAGATCGCGATCTTTACGCCCGACCTCCTCGGCAACCCGTCCACCGCGATCTATACCCAAGACTTCCTCGCGGCAGACCTTAGCCCAACCCCTCTGCCAGGCACCGTGGGGCTCCTCGGCGCCATCCTTCACCGT
>JBBRUM010000159.1:0-8083 GCA_038247815.1 Tepidisphaerales bacterium
CCACACCGGGAGTATCATCGCCCCATGCCAGCCCCCGACCTACGCCACTACGACGCCGTCCTGATCGACCTCGACGGCACCTTCTATCGCGAGGAAAAACACGCCGCCACCGTCCTTCCCGGCGCGGTCGAACTCGTCCAAGCCCTCCGCCGCAGGGGCCAGCCGTTCGCTTGCCTCACCAACTCCGGCGGCTCGCCGGGGCAGCTCTCGCGCCGGCTGGCTTTGATGGGGGCGGATATCGAACCTGAGCTGATTTGGTCCTGCTCGGCGGCGGCGGCGGAGTATGTCGTAGGCAGGTTCGGAAAAGACCGCCCTCCGCGCGTCTTCAACCTCGCAGCCGACGGAACCACCGAGCTGCTCGACGGCCGCGTCATCTGGGTGGAAACCCCAGACGAGCCGTGCGACGCCGTCATGGTGGCTGCCCCGATCAACCCCCTCGCCAGCCCCGCCCGCCAGTGGATTGCGCTGCAGCTCGTCCGCCGGGGTGCCGCCCTGGTCGGCCAATGCGCCGACCGCGTCTACCCCAGCGACCGCGGCGCGGAATTCGGCGCGGGGGCACTCACTGAAATGCTCGCTTACGCCGCCAACGTCAACCCAGTCTACTGCGGCAAACCCGAGGCGTTATTCTACGAACAACTCTGCGCCAGAATCGGCGCCGCACCCGACCGCTGCGTCCTCATCGGCGACAACCTCGACAGCGACGTCGCCGGCGCCCGAGGCGTCCACATGCAAAGCATCCTCGTCCTCTCCGGCGTCTCCACCGCCACCGAAGCCCACGCCCGCCCACCCCACCTTCGCCCCGAACACATCATCAACTCCCTCACCGAGCTCGGTTAGTTTCTGGACTCGCGTCCGCTGGCCGCACTGGGCGAAGGGACACGGAGAAGGAAGAGGGCTGCGCTCACGGAGAGTCCACGGTGGCGCGGAGGCACTGGGTCGTAAGAGATGTCCCTTTTAAATAGAGCTTCCATGTTTGGCCCCTTGCCCGCTCCAGGCGAAGGGACACGGCGAAGCAAGAGGACTGCGCTCACAGAGAGTCCGCGGTGGCGCAGAGGTATTGGGTCGTGAAAGATTTTTCCTCAAATGGATACTCTCGATCATTTCCCTCCCCCCCCACTGAAGGCTCTCTGCGAGCGAAGCTCTCTTCCTTCTCTATCTCACACCGCGTCGCGCGGGCAAGAGGCCTGGCAAAAAGAATCTATTAAAAGGGACACCTCTCACGGCCCAATGCCCCCCCCACCGTGCGCTCTCTGTGAGCGAAGCCCTCTTCCTTCTCTGTGTCCCGTTGCCCTCAACGCGCCCGATCGCCCAAGCAGATTCCCACAAAGATTTATCCCCCCAGTAGCGCCTGCAGCGCAGCCAGGTGCGACGCGAGTCGGGACCGACCGGCTGGGGTGAGGGTGTAGGTCGACTGGGGTTTGCGGTCGACGAAGCGTTTTTCCACCGAGACGTACTTGGCGTCTTCGAGTTTGCGGAGGTTGGCGCCGAGGTTGCCGTCGGTTTCGCCGAGGAGGTCGCGGAGTTTGGAGAAGGTCAGCGCGTCGGCTGTGGCGAGCAGGGCGCAGGCGCCCAGCCGCGTGCGGTGTTGGAGCAACTCGTCGAGGCTCTGGGCTCCGGCGGCGATGCTGGCGAGCTCCGAGGCGAGGTTGGGCTGGGTGGTGCTCATAAAAGCATCGGAGGTTAGGCCACCGAAGCCACGTTCCTGCGCGGAACCACAGCCAGCAACACCAGCCCCACCGCCACCGCCGCCCCCAACCCCGTCCACGCCCACCTGTCGACAAACCCCGTCACGATCGACCCGGCGATGAGAATCAATCCCAGCGGCAAATACCTCCGGTCAAAGTGCGCGCCAGCCAGAAAATAGACCAACCCCACCGCGAGCACCGTGATCTGAGACGCAACCATGGGCCTCAGACCACCGCCCGATACGATCCCCCACGCCCCCGCCACCCCCAGTACGATCGTCCCCCAGTGCAGCATCTGCCGCTTCCCGTCCTCGGAAGAGAAGACACCTTCCTTCCTCGCATCCCGCGCCCCGCTCCAGAACGCAAAAACCCAGCCCGCCACACCCATCACCCCGAACCACACCCCGCAATACTTGGGGATGAAGTCGATCATCGAAAAACCGACGGCTGTGTAAATCGCCCAATACAACGCTATCGGCAGCGGCGTGACATCCACCTCCCGCCGTCGCAGCGCAGCCGCCACGTACGCCAAATCCCCCGCCACCGCCGCATTCACCTTCGATCCAGAGTCGCTTGTCGTCATGAGGTTCTCCTTCAGAGTGCTCTAAAATATAAAGCGTAAGGGAGGGTTGTCAAGCGTTTTGCCCAGAAAGTCATGAACCCCGAAGCGCCGAGCCCGAAATCCGAAGCTCCAAATCCGAAATCCCAAGAAGCCCGAAAAACCAACTGTCCAAATCCGATCCGTTCACCCCCCCCCTTTCCCGCCCTCACAGCCGTCCCATCCCCTTTCTCAATCTCCCCCTTCGAACACCCGAGCTTGTTTCGAATTTCAACCTTGGGATTTCAAGCTTCGATCTCCCAGCCCCTACTTCCTCGGCGCGTCCTCCCCTCCCTCGGCCGCGTATTGCAGCCCAGCCAGCAGGTGCTCCCGAAACCGCTCGTCCCGCCACACCGCCTCGTTGTGTCCCAGCGCGGTGTAGAACACCCGGCCATCGCCGTACCGGCGGACCCACGCGAGGGGAAAGTCGCCGTCGGTGCGCTTGACGCCGGGCCTGGCGAGACTGGTCTTGGCCGTGTCCAGCGAGAGCAACACGCGGACCTTCGACCGCTCATAGGGCGCGCGGAACTGATAGATCTCCTCGGTGAGTTCGAACGGGGTCGCCCCCCACGGCTTGGCGATCGGGTGCTCCGGCTCTTCGTTCTTGATCGTCACGGTGTCGCCCGAGTTCCACGGATGGCCGTCGAAATAGCCTCCGACCATCACACCGTACCCATTGAACTCGTACAGGGTGTCGGTGGCCGCGTGCACCCCGACGAACCCGCCGCCGGCCGAGACGAAGTCGAGCAGCGCCTGCCTCCGCTCATTGGACAGCGGCAGTTCGCCGGTGGTGTTGTTGAAGACGACCACCTTGAACTCGCGGAGTTTCGCCGGGTCGAAGTGCTCCGCGTCGTCGGAGACAACCGGCTCGAACCCGGCGCGAACCGCGAGGTCGGTCAGCGTCTGCTTCCCCAGCGGGATCGAGTCGTGGCGGAATCCGGCGGTGTGCGAGTAAATCAGCACGCGCGGCTTGCGCTCGGCCGGGGCGAGTGACGCCACCGAGAGCGCCGCAGCCACGATCAGAATGAGCGTCCTCACCATGGCCGAATGCTACGCCGTCGTCGGCGGGGGCGGCGAGGGCATGTTCGGCGACTCCGGCGCGGTGTTCAATTCCGGAACGAGCACCCGAACCGGAATCTCAGCCGGAAGCAGCGACTCCAGCCGCTGCTGAAACTTCCCCTTGATCAGTCGGTACAACGTCCCCTGCCGCGACGACCCGATCAGCACCGCCGAGCATCCGTTGATCGCCGCGTTCTCCGCCATCAGCATGGCCGCGTCCGAACCCGTGTCGTACACCGGCAGCACCTTGACCCCCTCGTTGTGTGCCAGGTCGAGAAACTTGGCGAAAAGTCGCACGGCCGCCGGGTCGGTGTCCAGCGTCAGCTTGGCGGGATCGATCTTATACGACAACTGCACCTCGCGGATAAAGCACACCACCAGCGTCGATTGCGAGCGCCGCGCTTCCCGGAGTGCGGGCAAGGCCAATTCGATCGACCCGTACGTTCCGATCAGCACCTTCGGGGCCGCCAGCGCCTCCGGCGTGAGCTGCTCGTTGATCGCCTGCCGCAACAGCGACCGCTTGTCGCCGTGCTTCTCGCGATACTTCATGTTCGCGTGCCGCAGCAGCAGCCCCCCGCCCATCACCGCCAACACGAACGCCAGCGCATGCAGCTTCGTCGCGGCCAGCGTCACCCACAGCGCCGTCAGAAGCAGTCCGAGCGCCCCCATCATCAAGTGCCGCCACCCCCCCGGAAGTCGCGGGTGCGTCGCGCACAGCATGCAGTTGATCGCCACCGCCCCCACCACCCCAATCGCGTACAGCGACGCCAGCGTCTTGAGGTCGTGCGCAAAGACCAGCACCGACGCAGGCACGAACCCCGCCACCAGCGCCGCCACCCACGGCGAACCAAACCGGTTGAGCTTCTGGAACACCTCCGGCAATTCCCCGTCACGCGACATCACGTAAATAATCGACGTCAGCGCCCCCACCGCCGTATTGGCCGCCGAAAGCAGCAACAACCCCCCCAGAATCCGCACCGGCCACTCGCCCCACTTGCCCAAAAACTCGCCCGCCATGAACGCCAGCATGTCCTCCGTGTGCGCATTTCGGTCGGGCAACAACGAGATCATGATCATGCATAGCAACAGGTTGAAAAACGCCACCTCGATCGCCACCGGCCAAATGCTCTTCCGCGCCGTCCCGAACACGGGCTTCTTCATCACCCCCGTCAGGTTCGCAATCGCCTCCACCCCCGACAGCGCAAGCACGACATACGTCAGCGAGATCCACAGCGTCCCCGGCGGGTGCACCCAAATTCCCGTGAAGTCGATGTTCCGCCAACTCATGTGCGGTATCGCCGCGACGGTCAGCAGAAGTGTGATCGCGGTCATCCCGACGGCTGCAAAGACGGCATACGCAGCGGTGTGCTTCGGGCCCAGCAGGTTGAACGCCCCGAGCAACAGAATCCCCCCCATCGCCCACAGCCCCGGCGAGTTCATCGACCACATCGGTTCCTTCACCGAGTCCCCCGCCGTCGCAACCTGACGCCGGAGGTCACTGCCGGGGTCCTCGTACACCACGTTGGCCGTCGTCTGTCGACCCAAGCCGAAATAGTGAAACGCCTCCACCGCCGACAGCGACGCCGTGATCGTGTAATCCGCAAAAAGCAGCAGCGCACCCACCACCCCGAGCATCCGCGAACGCTGACGCCCGGCTGTGTACACCCCCCCGCCGTCGGGATAAATCCGGCAAATATGCGTATACGCCCATGCGACGACCAGCACGAGCAACGACATGAAAAGAATCAGCACCAGCGCCGATTTACCGCCCACCAGAAACGCCAGCCCCAGCACGTACAACCGGCTGGTCCCCCAGTCGCCGAACAGCAGACCGCCCGCCCCGATCCAGCCAAGGTTCCTGGGACGGGAGGCGGAGAGCATCGCCAGCGCTGCCGGCTTGGACCGATCAGATTCTTCGTTCATACCCACCTTGGCAGGGGTCGCGCCGAACGGGCCACAAATTGCAGCGCCCCGGGCCCGGCGCAAACGCCGACTTCCCCCCGGAGTGCAACTCGCACACCGTAACCCTCCCCACTCGGGCGTGCAAAGACTCTGGACCGCGCAACCGCGTCATCCGGCGAATCCGTCCAATGTAACGATTTCGCCAGCAAGAACCCGTCGCCGCTATTCCGCAGTTTTCTTCGCCCCGCGCCTCTTGGCCGCCAGTTCACGCTTGCGGAGCTCCTCCTGCAGTGGCCTGAAGTCCCGCGTGCCGGGCACGGCTTTGAGCCGGATGAAGTCCACCTCGGAGTTGATCTCGGCACCGATCAGCAGCACCGCCGCGTACAGGTAAAACACCAGGAGAAGCAGCGCCAACCCCGCAGCCGGGCCGAAGGTCTGCGCGTAACTCGTTCCCCCCGTGGCGTTAAGGTACATCCGGAATGACAGCCCGATCACCAACCACGCCGCGAAGCAAAAAAGCGCCCCCGGGGAGAAAAGCCTCCACTTCATCCGCACCGAAGGACAAATGTTGTAAATCAGCGTCAACGCCAGGTAGCCCGCCACGAACCCGATCGCGTGCCGGGCGACGTCGTACATCCACACCCACCACGTGCTCACCGCGATCTCGGTAAACGGGATCACATAGTCCGCCGCGACCAATCGGTCGCGGACGAAGGTCCCGATCGGAATCAGTACCATTACCAGCAGCACCAACACCGTGAGCACCAGAGTTAGCAGCAGGGATAAAGGCTTGGACAGGTAGAACGGGCGGCCATGCTGGATCTCGTAGCAGCGGTCGAGGGCGATCATGATCGCTCCGATACCGTTGCTGGCGGCCCAGAGGGCAATCACAAATGAAATCGACAGGATCGCAGTGCGACGATTGTTTAGTGTCGTGTCGAGCAGTTGCTGCAGGCGGGGGTTGTTGACGATGTACTCCGCCGTTTGCGGCGGAAAGTTCTGACGGATTGCGGAAAACAGAAAGTCCTGACCGGCCAACCGCGAATCGGCGGGCAGGAACGGAATCAGCGACAACAAGAACACAAGCATCGGGAAGAACGCGAACAGCCACGAATAGGAAAGCGCCGATGCGTACACAAAGGCGTGGTCGTCCTGCGTTTCCTTCCATACCCGCTTGAGGAAACCCCACACGCCCACTTCGCGGATCACTGGAACAACATCGCTTAAAGACGCCATGAGATCGATGATTGTCCGCGATCCGACCGGGTGTGTCACGGCCCACCGGTCACAGTTGGAAAGTAAATTGCAGCCGCAGGACAAATTGCTCGCCGGTGCTCCTCAGATAACCCAGTCCGGTGGCGGTGTTGGGCACCCCGTCGGGGAGGTAGCCCACGTCGAGGGTCATCTTGGCGGCGTGGTGGAACGACCCCTGCGGGCCGAAGTAGTAGTTCACACCCGCGGTAATCTCTTGGACCGTCGACGACGCGGAGGGGGCGACTTCATCGAAGAATATCACACCGTACCGGGCGAAGGCCTCCCACGCGGGGGCGACAAGGTACGCCACCTGGCCGAGGGCGCCGTAGTCTGCGTTGGACTCACCGCCAGCGAGGAACTTCCCGTACCCCGCGACATAAAGGCTCCAGCCGTTGGGGGTCTCGAACTGTGCGTCGACCACCGAACGGTAGGTGTCCAGGGCATCGGCTTGGGTGATGTCGAACCCGCCGCCGAAGATGAAGAGCGTGTTTTTGGTTGCTTTCGAGCTGAAGTCGCGGGCCGCGTCCCAGTCGCCGGCGAGCTTGAAGTCGGCCCGCGTGCCGACGCCGAAGTTGGGACCGGTCGAACGGAAGTCCGTGTTCTTGGACCCGACGCCGTCGGAGAAACTGGTTTCGATACGAACCGGACGCGGACCGCCGCCAAAGATCAACGCCAGCCCCTGCACGCGGTCGACGTCGGAGCTGCCCAAGAACGCGTCCGGCAGCGACCGCTCGACTGCCATCTGCTGCATGTCGGAGACCGCGCCCTCGCGGGAGAACGCCTGCTTGTACTGGCCGAACTTCAGCGACCAGTCGGGGCTGAAGGCATAGGTGCCGTTGGCGTCGAGGAGCGTGACATTTCCCCCGTTTCGGTTGGCGTCGAGGACGAAGTCGAAGGTGAGGTCCTTGGTCAACGCGTTACCCTGAATGCGGGGGCGGATGCGCCGCAGCTCGAACCCGGACTCGTCGTCCGTGCCGTCGCCGCCGGACACGGCGACGTACCGGAACTGGGCACCGATCCCCGGACGGAGGGAGAACGAACCGTCTTGGGTGGCGAAGCGCAGGCCGCGGTCGTAGGTGACGGTGACGTTGCGGGCGGCCGCCTTGCGGGCGACGTCGTCGTTGATGGCGGCTTTAGCGCGTTCGATGTCGGCTGCCGAGGGAAGGGTGGAGGCGTTGCGGGCGGATTGTTCGAGGGATTCGACGCGTTCGCGAAGTCTGCGGATTTCCTCGATCAGCTCCGAGTTCGACGGCCCCGGTCCGGGAGGATCTGCCGGGGCTGGGGGCGACTGCGCCGCCCCAGTTGTACCCAGGGTAAAGATCAGCGCGGCGACGGCGAAACGTCGGGTCGAATCGATCATGCTCCCGCTGTTGTAAGGGGAATTTTCAGGCAACGCAAAAAAAATGTGCGGCCCGTGGTCGAACCACGGGCCGCACTGAACGTTGCAACGAACTGCTCGTTAGAACACTGAAATTACCGGTAGAATTCGATGATCAGGTTCATGTTCACCTCGAACGGAACGTCGTCCGGGGTGGGGAGAGCGGTGATCTTGGCGGTCATGGTCGAGGGGTTCCACTCGATCCAG
>JBBRUM010000160.1:0-8008 GCA_038247815.1 Tepidisphaerales bacterium
ATCCAGAGATCATGAGCGGCACCCCCTGCTTCGCGGGGACGCGCGTTCCCGTCAAGACGTTGTTCGACCACCTCAGCCACGATTACTCCGTCGAAGAATTCCTCCAACAGTTCCCCACCGTCAGCCGAACCCAAGTCGAAACCCTCCTCGACGAAATGCGATACTGGTCCATCCGTGAAGCCGAGGTAGTCAAACCGTGAGCCGCGTCCTCCTCGACGAGCAACTTCCCCACACCCTCCGACGACACCTCGCGGACTTCGACGCCAGGACAGTCGCCTTTCAAGGTTGGATCTCGTTCCGCAACGGCCGACTCATGACCGCCGCCGAGAACGCCAGATTCGACGCCATCGTCACCATGGACGAAGGTTTCAGCCTTCAGCGCCCCGCAACCGCTCCGCGGCTGTGCATCGTTCTGATCCACGCCCCCACCAACACCATCGAAACTCTCGAACCACTCGTCCCCGAACTCATCGCCGCGCTACACGCGCTGATACCCGGATCCGTCCTGCACGTCGGAGGCAGACCCTGAGAAACACCAGCTCCCTCGGATTCGCGCGGACTTCGCACAAATAAATACATCGTAAAGCGAGTGAATCAATCCATCTCTCGCCCCATAGTGCGGCGTCTGCCTAAAAGCGGGTCTCCCCACTCCCCCTCCGTCCGTGTCCTCCCAGTAGCCGCCCCCTCCTCCCCCCCGGGTTGCCCGACCTTGTGGGCAGGGCTATCATGCTGGTCCCGCCGTGGCGAGCCTGTTCATGCTCCACGTACGGGAAACACCCCGGAGAACTGCGTGGCCAAGTCGGAACCCATCGAAATCGAAGCTATCGTCACCCAGGCGCTCCCAAACGCCATGTTCAAGCTCAAACTAGACGACTCCGATGTCGAAATCCTTGGCATCGTCTCGGGAAAAATGCGCAAACACTTCATCCGCATCCTCCCCGGCGACCGAGTCAAGGTCGAACTCTCCCCCTACGACCTCACCCGCGGTCGAATCGTCTTCCGCCAAAAGTAACCCGCCTAGCCGCGATCTAGGCCCAGCAGACTCCCGCCAAAAAGCCCGGGCAACACTTCGCGCCCCTTTTCCCTCGCACGGCCGCTTCAACGGGCGCGGGTTCTCCCCTTCCCCACCCACACAAATAGCGAAAACCCCACGCCCACCACCGCATCCCCCATCACCGCGGCGACCGCCCCCATCGCGAAAAATAGAGGCGGCACACTCCACCCCACGTACTGCCCCACCAGCCCCAATCCCAGCGCCAAGTTCGCCATCTCCACCCCCACCTTCCACCACCACACCCTCCTCCCCACATCGGCGTCGCCCCACTTCCACTGCCACAGCATCACCCCCGCCAGCCCAAAACGAACCGCCAGCCCCACCCCATACACCGCCACGCCCCACTCCGGCAGCACAACCCACGCCCTAACGCCCACCAGCGACGCCACCGGCAACAACAGCACCACCGACGCCCACCCGATCACCTCCCCCGCGCGGTTCCACCCGCGCGCCCCAACAGGCCCGGCGTAGTCCAATACATCAGCCATCTACCAGTCCCCCGGCAGGGCGAACTTGCTCTCGTCGAACCGCTTGCCCCTTGTTTCCCACCACCAGTTCCCGTCGCGGTACACCTGCCAGTACAGTAGCCGAACGGCTTGGTAATCCTCGGGCGAGAAGGTCTCTTTGGCGACCTCAGCCAACGGCGACCGCTCGAGTCGTCCCCCGGCCCGGAACACGTCCCCCACGATCACGCCCCACGGCCGCCGCTCGAAGTATTCCATGCCCGGGTACGTCGCACCCGGCGCGAAACTGCCGAATCCCGCCGGCGGCTGAACCAGGTCACTGAACGGTGCCCGCATCTTGTAAGCTGAGAAGTAGGCCGCGCGGTTGACCTCGAACCCCAGGTACATCCCCGCCATCCCCGTCGCCACGGCTACCCCCACCACCGCGTTCCTCCGCCACCCCGGCAAGGAGTTCTCCACCCAGCTCACCCACGGCAACCCGTATAGCGGCAACCCCGCCACCAAGTACCTCGGCCCATACCCCCAGTCCCCCGCCCACGTCGGCACGAACAGCAGCGGAACCAGCACACACACCACCCCCGCCACCAGCACCCAGGCCTCCCTCCCATGTCTCCTGAAAAACCCCGCCCACCCCACCACGGCGATCCCCGCCAGCGGGAAGTGCCACCAGATCCCCTTCTGCGCAGAGACGAAAAACCCCCACACCGCCGGAAACGGGTCAATCCCCGGCATGTGCCCGGCAGGGTTGTACTGGTGGTAACCCGTCAAAAACGGCGACCCGAACTTCACAAAATTCGCCAACCCCATCAGCCCCGCCACCACCACCCCCCCGCACACGCCCCACCCAAGCCCCCGCCGCGCCCCACCCCCCATCGCCATCCCCACCGCCACCACCGGAACCAGCATCACGTAGTTCGTCCGCGTCAACGCCAGCGCCGCCACGCACGCCCACACCACCAAACCGCGCCACACACCCCTCGACCTCCCCGCCTCCCCCTCCGCCCGCATCCACCTGAACAACTGGTCCGCCATCACCACCGTCAGCAGAATCTGCGGCAGCTCCGTCGCCTGCGCCCGCGAGTAGTTCCAGATAAACGACCCGAAAACCGTCAGCACCGCAAACCCCGACAGCAACCACACCCGCCGCGTGTACAACGACCCCAGCCGCACCAGCATCCCCGCCAGCGCCACCGTCAACAGCGTGTTCCATCCATTGAGCAGCACCACCCGGTCCCGGCTGTCCAGCGCCGGCAATTCCCCCGTCGTCGCGTACTCCAACGCCATCGGCGGCAGAAAGCAGACCGCCCCGAACACGCCGTACTTCGAGTACATTCCCCCCGTCCGCTCGTTGTGCACGAAGTACATCCCCGGTTCGGCCAACGTCGCCGGCGGCTGACCTACCTCCAAGCTGCCCCGTAGCAGCATCGCCCGCGTCTCCTCCCGCACAGCCAGCGAGTCCCACCCGTAATGGTGCAGCGGCCACGACACCACCGACAAAACCAGCGCCACCACGCACGCCAGCGCACCCGCCAGCTTCAACGGTGATTCTTCGCCAACTCGCACCACAACGGTCAATCTATCACGAACGCCCGGCGTTCGGCGCCGCCACCGCCACCCCGTCCCCAGCCCCAGCCCCAGCCCCGGCCCCAGCCCCAGCCCCAGCCGTCGCCCGCGCCAACGCCCGCATCGCCAGCCGCGAAATCACCACCAGCGACAACACCGTCCCCGCCACCGCCAGCCCGATCGTCCACGGCCCGAGCTTCTGCTGCTCACTCAAGCTCGACAACTTCGCCGCCGTCACCGCCACCACCACCGTCCGCGGAATACTCCCAAAAAACGCCGCCAAGAGCACCGTCTTCAACGGAACCCGCACCGCCGCCATCAAAAAGTTCGTCAGCGCAAACGGAAAACCCGGCGGGATCCGAATCAGCGTCGCCAGCAGCAGCGCCCGCCCCGGCGAGGCGTGGATCAGCTCCCGGTACACCACCGCCCACTTCGGCTTCTCTTCAATAAGTTGCGTCACCCGGTCCCTGCACACCAGCCTCGCCCAGGCGTAGTTCAGCAGCGCCCCCAGCACCACCCCGCACAGCGCCGTCCCGACCCCCACCACCGGACCGAACGCCCACCCGCACACCGCCATGAAGCTGTACATCGGCAGAATCATCGTCGCCCCCAGCGCCGCCCCCAGCAGCACCGCCAGCGGCGGCCCGAGATACCCGTGGTCCCGCAGCCACGGCGCAATCACCGGAATCATCAGAATCACCACCGTTCCCCCCAGCGGCGGCAACGCACCAGACAACAGCGCCAGCGGCCCCGCCGGCCCCAACCGCTTCGCCGCCCCCCACAAACGCCGCGGCCACGCGGGTCTCCGAACTGCCAAACTCTCGTCCGTCGCGCCTTGCACTGTCCCGAACCATAGGCCAACCCGGAAAAAAAGACCCCGCCCGGTCTCTCGCATCCGGGCGGGGTCCGACACAATCTCACTCTCGCGGCAGTCCCGCCGGACTCTCCTACCGACGCCGACGCATCAGCACCGCAGCCGCCGGAACAATCAGCCCCAGCGCCGAAGGCTCGGGAATCGCGTCAATCCGACGCCCCGGCGACAACGCCCTCACGTCGTCCCGGACAAGCGCCGGATAACGCGTTTCGTCGATCACGCGGTTGAGCCCCGTTAGCCCGCCGAACAGCTCCGACGTCGGCGCCTGGATGAAGTTCTCCAGCGCGTCCGTGTACGTCAGCGGAAACAACTCAAACGGCAGATCCCGCAACGGATATCCGTCGCCACCGTTGGCCAGGAAGTCAATCGTCGCAAAGTCGATCAGCGGTGCGTTGGGGTCGATCAGCCCGCCCATGATGATCTGCAGGTCCGCGCCGCCGATGCCCGCGCCCACCAGAAACACGTCGCCGATGCGGCCACCCACCGACCGGTCCGGGAAGTACGTAAACCGCAGGCCAGACCAGTGCCCGAACTGCCCGCCGCCAATGTTCGCCACCGAGTGCTCCAACACCTGCTTGATCTTCGTCGCCGAAACGTCCTCGGAAATCACGACAAAGTTCGTGAAGGCGTTGATCGAAAACGCGTCAAACCGGGACAGGTTCTCGCCCACGCCCGTCGCCGCCGCGATCAGCGAATCGTTGCGAATGCCCCCGCCGTTCTGAACCCCCACGATCGGCCCGGACAGTGGAGTGCCGTCGGCCGCCTCGGCCTTGGCCCCCTGCCACACCAGCGCGTCCGCGGTCAGGCTGCCCAGGTTCGTCTCCGACACCCGGATCCCGATCCCCGGCCCGCCGTTGCGGCGACCTTCCAGCGGAACCGTCGTCCGTGCGATCCGTGTCGCCTGCAGGCCCGCCACGTGCGCCTGCACCGGGTTCACCACCTGCGACTGGATCGTCGGATCCGCGTTAACTCCATTGACCGCGTCGGCCGTCAGCGAGGCGATCCGAACCGGGTTCCCGCTCGCCGTAACCACGTCGCCATTGGCGTCAAACGTGATGTCCAGCTTGCCCACATACTTGTAGAACCCCGCACCGCCCACCAGCACCGCCGACTTGCCGTCGGCGTCGTTCACCCGCAACGGATACTGATTCGTCAACCCGCCCACCGTCCCCGGACGCACGTCCCCCGGAACCAGCAGCGTGCCGGGGTTCGACACCAGCTCGCTACCGCCCCCCGAGATCACCACATCGACCCCGCGCAGCTGCGGAATCAGCGCGATGTCGTTGAAAATATTCTGCTGCTGCCCCATCAGCACGATCTTGTTTACACCCGACGCGCGCAGCAGGTCGACCTCGGCTTGCAGAACGCTCACAAGCTGCGACAGCGGCGTCACCGACACATTGCCCGGGCTGGAAATCTGCGACAGCTCGCTGGGAAGGATTCCGATGATCCCCACCCGCACGCCCGCAGCCGGTTCCACCACCAGCGACCGGCGCAACTTGTTACCCACCAGCGGCGAAAGCGCCGGCTCGGCGGAATAGTCGATATTGGCACCGAGGAAGAAGTCGTTGCCACCCTGGAACTGGTCGTAGTACCGCCGCGCGAACTGCGGCCCGAAGTCGTACTCGTGGTTCGCCGGCGCATGGGCCGTGTACCCTATCAAATCCTGCGCGAGAGCATCATAAAACGGCGCCGCCGGGTTCGACCGCACCGCATCCAACTGCGGACCGGCAAGGAACATGTCGCCGTTGCTCAATGTCAGCACCGGATTGGTCGCAGCCGAGCGGAGCTGATCGACCTTGGACTTAAACCGGGCGACGCCCCCGAAGTTCGGCTGACCCGGCGCGGCGATGAGCGCCGATTCCGCGTCGGAGTGGTGGAGCAGTGTCAATGTGAAGTTGGAAGCGAGCACCGGCGTGGTCGCCGCCGCAAGCACGATCGCAAAGATATTCCGCTGACGCATGTTCTCTCCTCTAATTGTGTAAGATGCATTTCGATAAGACCACCGCAACCTAAGGAGATGCCGGAGGTCGCGCGCAAAGAATTCGTGAAGAGGAGCGCAAGAGTTGGTCAGAATTGGGAAAGGATTGCGTTGCCGCGTAATGAAGATCACTAAAACTGTTCGGCGACAGTCAATTGGGGAAAACCGGTTGACGGGCGCTCGAAACGCGCTCCCGCCACTGTCGCCAGCCACCCCCGCCCGCGACTGGGCGGACGACTCCCCCCTTCCTCGGCGACATGCGCTGTCGAGCCCCTCCCACGGCGCGACAGGTCGGCCCACCCATCGTCCACAACGCCACCGCCCCCGGATTGACCCTCTTTATCAGCCCGCACTCCCTCCCCCTCCCCGGTTATCCACAAACCAACAGGACTCATCATCACGACTACTAATTGATTACTTTGTCTAATACCTCTCTAGGGGTAGACTCCCTCACCTCAGTAACCCAAGGACTCAACGACATGAAAGTGATCTGCAACCGGGGCGCACTCCTCGACGGAATTCTCGTCGCGGCAACCGTCGTCTCCTCCCGACAAGCCAAGCTCGCCCTCCAGTGCCTCAAGCTCACCGCCAAGGACGGAATTCTAACCCTCTCGGCCACCGACAATGAGGTCAGCGTTCGGTACTCCGACGCGCAGGTGCAGATCGAGGTCGAAGGTGAAGCGCTGCTCCCGGCTGACAAGCTTCGCGACATCGTCCGGGAGTCCATCGACGACACCCTCGCCATCGACGCCACCGGGGAAACCGCGCTGATCAAGGGGCAGGACTCGCACTTCAAAATCTTCACCCAGAAGCCCTCCGAATTTCCCCCCATTCCGGACTTCGAAGGCGAGCCCCATTTCACCATGGCCGGCGGTCAGCTCAAGCAGCTCATCGGCCAAACCCTCTTCGCCGCCTCCCGCGAAGCCACCCGCTACGCCTTCAACGGCGTGCTCATGGTCGCCAAGAACAAAAAAGTCATGATGGTCGCCACCGACGGCCGCCGCCTCGCCCAGGCCAAGGGCGACCTGATCTCCGAAGGCGTCCTTCCCAAGGACGGCGCCAAAGCCATCATCCCCACCAAAACCCTCAACCTCATCGATAAACTCATCGCCGACCCCGAGGAACAAGTCCAGTTCCAGATCCGCGAGAACCAGGTCATCATCCATACCCCCCGCTCGACGCTCACCAGCAACCTCGTCGACGGCCAGTTCCCCCCCTACGAAGACGTGATCCCCAAGGACACCGACAAGAAAATGTCGGCATCGACGGCCGACTTCCTCTCCGCGATCAAGCGCGCCGCCCTGCTCACCAACGAGGAGAGCAAGGGAATCCGCATGGCGTTCAGCAAAAAGGGCCTAACCCTCTCCAGTCGCAACCCCGAAGCCGGCGAGGCCGAAGTCCGCTTCGCCTGCAAGTACGACGGCACCGACGTCGAAATCGGATTCAACCCCCAGTTCCTCGTCGACGCCCTCCGCGTCGTGGACACCGACGAAATCGCCTTCGAACTCACCGCCTCCAACCGCCCCGGCCTCCTCAAAGCCGGCAACGACTTCCAATACGTCATCATGCCCGTCAGCCTCAGCTAGCGGCGGGCCACCTAAAAAGGGGCCACATCGTCGAGAAACACGATGGCCGTCTCCCTCTTCGCGGCGGTCATCCCGTGGACTAGTCGAACCCGCCGCTCAAACCGTCGCTCGTCGATCGTGTACACAAGATCGGCGTCACAAGGCGGCAACTCGACGGGCTCGGAGGCAATGACAAACGTGCCGCCGGAGTGCGACAATGCAATGGTGCTAGTTCGCCCCGGGATACAACCCAAGTCGGCAAGAGTCATCCACATGCGGACCCGAGGCGAAAAACCGCTCTTGTTCTGCGGAATGTTTATCATGATGGATTCAGGGGCGGCCGGGACCGAACAAAGATACCATCACCGCAACTGCTGTTCCCCAAGCCCCACCCACCCCCACCACCCCACCCCGACCGCGCCCAGCATAGCAAAATTACGAAATACAAATACCTCGCCCCCCCCGCACCCCCCCCCCACCGCGGCGCCAAGGTCGCCTAAATAAAAC